>NZ_JBAVMX010000064.1:0-10043 GCF_049690535.1 Methanoregula sp.
CAAGGCATCTGATCATCTCTCGAAGGTAGAGAGCAACCTTAGGAAAAGTGTCAAAACTACAACACCTCAGTTAGAGAAGGTTCAAAACAATATCGAGTTAACACAAAAAAAATCTTTTGGGATAAAATCTACGATTAAGCAGATAGAGAAACAAAAGGAAAAAGATCACGAAGAGTTAGGAAAAGTAAAAGATTATTTAAAAACGCACAGTAGTGCAAAAATTGCCACACTTGAAAACGAACGACAGGCATTAGAGATAGATATCCTTAAATTGAAGGAACAAATCGGGAAAAAGGAATCGCAGAGAAATTCCTATCTCGTTGAAATTGCTCCGTTTATTTATCTAAAAAAGGAGATTGAACAAACTTATAAAATAATGGAGGAGAAAGTTGAAAAAGGCGAGTTACCCCCCAGAATAAAAGAGACATTTATTAAAGAACTGCTCGAAAAAGGCCATTGTATTTGTGGGAATGAACTTAAAGGAGAGGCCAGAAAAACCCTTGAAGAGTATAGCAAAAAAGTATCCCTTTCTGAGTTAAGCGAAATATCTATTGTCGGGAAAACTACTATCGAAGATATCTTTTCCAGCATAAACGAATTTCCTGAAAAAATAGATGCACTCAATGAAGAAATTGATGATTTTAAAGGTCAGCTGGAGACAAAAGAGCGAAGGATTGAACACATCTCTGATGAGATTAAAGAATATAACATTGCAGAAATACGTCGTTATGAAGAACGAAGGGATGAACTCAGCCGATTAATAGCACAAAATGAGCAGATTCTTTTACTGCAAAATAGTGATTTGAATACTCTTGCTACAACATTAAGAGAATTAAAAGAGGAAGAAGAACGAGAGTTGTCAAAAGATAAGAAAAACAATGCATTAAAGGAAAAACTGACACTTGTTCAAAATTCACTGAAAGTTCTTGCAAATACTGAAAAAATTATTAAAACAAAGATACGGATACAGGTTGAGAAGAGTCTTAATGATAATTTTAAGACATTGATCCGAAAAAAGACTGCATTCAGCTCAATCTCAATTGATGAAAATTATGACGTGAAAGTTCATCATGTGGATGGTTACAATGTCATCAACGATTTATCAGCAGGTGAATACCTGATTCTTGGGTTATCATTTATGAGTGCACTTATGACAATCTCTGGCTTCCAAGCCCCAGTGATTATAGATACCCCCTTGGGAAAAATTGATGATGAACATAGGGAGTATATCACAACAGAACTCCCGAAATTTTTAACAGGTACTCAATTAATTCTGCTTATAACTCCGACAGAATACGATAACAATGTCAAAGCAAATTTGAACCGGTATCTCCTCAAAGAAAATTTCTATCGGATTTCTGAAAACGCAGATCAGACAGAATCAACGGTAGGTCGATATGATGGCTGCTAATCATAACAACGAACCGCGAGATGCTTCATACACTAAGGAGCAACTTGAAATTTATACGGACAAGAAAGGAGGCTGGTTGAATAAAGATTCTAAATCCATTTTTGCCGGTAAATTCCAGAAAGATCTTTTTATTTTTGCTATGGCAATCGGAAAAAATCGTGATAAAAAATCTTCGCTGAAACCTCCAAAACAGGCAAATGTCCGTGTAGATGCAATGACCGAGAAACAGAAATGGGCATTGCTGTCCATCAGTATTTCTGAATCAAAAAATCTATTGTGCCTCAAGGACGAGTCTCCATTGTATGCAGAGGCAGAAGAATATGCACATGAAGGCCTCAGCATTCTTATTTCCCGTGTTGAAAAGTACGGAATCAATTATCCAAAATCTTTGGAAACTGAATTAAAAGAGATATTGAGCGAGGAATCATCGCTTTAAATTATATTTTGATCTATTGCCTGTTAGGCCCAATCCCACGCGGCACGGGGCGGCAGCCCCGTTTGAGCGTCCTCTTCCCATAATACCTAAAAAAACGCCCGTAAAACTCTCCGATTCCCTCCCCCAGAAATCCGCCCCATTATAAACCCCCATTAGCCAAAATAAGCCCAAAATGAGCCCCATATAATGCCCATAAACAGGCCATATTCGCATTCTGGCAGCGATCATTTTTCACCACAACAGAAAACCCATCCGGCCCCGAAAACTGCCCTCAAAACGCGTCTATGTGTGCGTGTTATTTTGTCCGATTTCAAAAATAAGCCCAGTTTAAGGTTATTTTGAAACGGAGCCCAATACGGGCTTCTTTTGGGAGTGGAGGAGGGCAATCGGGGACTGGATTGGGCCCGGATGGGGTGAGGTCTGCAAGGGAGTCCCACGGGGAAAACGGCTGGATCCGGGGTCAATCAAGGTCCAGCAGGTCCCGGATAAGAGCAACGATGGCGAGCCGGTGTTGTTCACTGATGGCACCGATCCGGTGCTGGAACCGTTCCTGGTCCAACGCAACAATCTGGAATACGAGAGCAACACTATCAGCATCGAGTCCGTTGTGTGAATCCGGGGAAATGACGAAGGTGTGCGAAAACCTGGCACTGCTCATGCTGCTCGTCAGTGGAACAACAAGGACAAGACCGTTTGCAACACCTGCAATGATCGCGGGCCTCATCCCCCGCTGCTCGTGCCCTTTTGCATCGGAGAGATCCACGAGCCAGATATCGCCGTTCTTCATTGGTTTAATGCTCCAGTGATTTTATTGAAGCACGCTGCCAGATACCGGTCTCCTCCTTTAAGTCTTCGAGATCCTCCCGGGTGGGCGTATAGAGGAACTCTTTTGCTTTTGAAATGCCAAGCGCAATCTGGGCTTCCGAATAGAACGGTTTGAGCCTTTTTACCTGGCGGAGTGCTTCGAGCGGATCACAATCCTGCCGGATTGCAAAATACCCGTAGGTTGCGCCGACTTCGAGAGGGACTGGTTTCAGCCCGAAGATCCTGCCAAGCTCAACTGCCGCCTCTTTCTCTTTCGCATTCAGCCGTGAGCCGGTTTCCAGAGTCTCGAACTCGCGGGTGAAACTGTACAGGTCCAGTGTCAGGTCCGGGGAATAAGGTCCGCGTACATACAGGCTGCAGGAATACCCGAGATCGATGCCCCTGAACTCAAGCAGGCAGACGAGTTTCTGGGCGATAAGCCGGTCGTCGAACCGCGAGACATCGAATGCGAAGCCCAGTTCCTTAAAGAAGGCAATTACTTTTTTGTATTTTTCCATATTCATACCCCACAGTGGAGAAACCGGCACAGCCAGGTCCGCGTTCTCTTCCATTCATCCTGTCCTTCGGTCGTGATGGAATAGAGTTCGAGCTCTTTTCCTTCCGAAGTTATTTTCTCTGAAGTGAGATAGCCCATGTCTTTTAAGACATTGAGGTTGGCAAACAGCACACCGTCATTGATATCGAGAGCCGCTTTGAGTTCGCGGTAGGTTGCCCCATCGGGCCCAAGGGAGGCAAGGCTCGCAAGCAGTTTTAACCGGACAAGCGAGAAGACTTTTGCGTTGAGCCCTTCGGATTCGTTCAAGATGGAGAGGATATCATTCTGCATATGGGTTCTCTCCCTGGTTATTTTCATGATGATTGGTTGCCCGGTTTATTTACTTTGTTATTTACTTAAAGTTTAAAGTAAATGAAAGCAGGGGTTGGGGCATTTTTGAGGTGTATATTATCCGGGGGGAATGCACACGTGTCCCGGCACTGCCGGGAGATTGTTCCAGACCGTGCCGGGACAATCTTTGGTTAATGATCTTCCCCGCATTCTCCCGGATGGATCCTCAAAAGCACCCCGGATCAATCCCCCAGACCTCCCGGTTCAGCTGCGATACCCCGGTCCTCACAACATATTCCCCTTCCCACGATCATTCAGCAAAATTTAAATCAAATCCCTTCCTTCTCAAAGAAGAGCACACCATGGAGCAGGCAGAGATTGAAGCCAGCATTGAGGCATACGCACCATTCCGGCACACCATTGCAATGATTAAATTCCGGTGCATGGTCTTCGAGTACCTGTTCTCCACGTTCATGGCAAGCTGGTGCATCCAGAGAGAGCCCCAGCCGGCTGAACACGACTATTATTACGAGAACGAGGGAGTGCTCGGCTACGCCGGGCGTGTGGTCCCGCCTCTCTTCGAACTCTCACCCTTCTTTTCAGATGTGAACTAAACCGCAGGCTCCTTAAGCGAATGCGGTTGCGCTTTCGTCTTCAGGTTTCTTGCGGCCTTTTCTTTTTGGGCGTGATGCCGGTACATCCGTGTCCGGCATTTTCGTCCTGATTGCACGTCCAAATGAACGCTTCACAAAATACGCAACGAGGAATCCCTCATGAAAAAAATCTTTATCATCACCCCTCCGGGCAGGTGGCATACAGCCGGGAGATCCCGGCATTTTCCGGAACAGCAGGAGATCAACCGGGTACACGGGCCGGGCGGCGGCCTTGACCGGGCCGGAACCGGGAAGAGTAACACCCTGCCTCCTCCGCTCCGCACTTGGGGTGCTGCATGATCGGCACCAGCGGCGGCCTGCTCGAAATCCATGCACTCCTGATCCTCAAGACCTTTGCGACCCACGCCCTTCCCGCACGGGCGATGGGACTCCCGCGGGCGTTCTGCGATATTGTCGGAACGGTCCAGGGCGGGATCATGATCGGCGTCAAACTCAGGCGATCGGTCTCTGCACCGCTCACACCCGGCGAGGTCGGGAAATGCTTTGAACCGGAAATTTCTCTTATGAAGTCCTGCTGTCCGAAAAAACCCGTCCGGCTCGAACTCTGGGTCGCGTTCTCCAGCGGGCGGTGGCAGTTTTTCGAGATCACGGGTGAAGGTGTCCGGGAGGTGGAGCATGCCGCCCGGCCCTGACCGTGGGAGGGCACCGGCCCGGGTCCCGTCCGTCCCGCTCTTCCTGATCCCAAAAGTGATCCAGGAGCAGATCAAAAAGAAAGGCACCTCGGTCTTTGCCATCTTTGTGGAACGCCGGCTCCACCACCAGGTTCTGTCAAGTCTGCGGGTGGTTGCGTTAAGCCTTCGTTGAGGAAAATATGTTGCCCCCCGTAGACGTTACAGAGCCCAACAGAGCCGCACAAGTAAAAATATTTATGCCGATAACATGCATTCCTCACAAAAGATATATTTCCTTAGATGGTTCTTACGATACCCGTTCTCTATGTCGATGATGACCCCGGGCTGCTTGAGATCGGCAAACTTTTCCTTGAGGGGCAGGGGCAGTTCAACGTTGACACTATTACCTCTGCTCAAGCCGCACTTACCCTGCTGAATACAAAGACATACGATGCCATTATATCCGATTACCAGATGCCGGAGATGGATGGCATCGAGTTGTTAAAACGGGTCCGAGCCACAAATAAAACCATCCCGTTCATTTTGTTTACCGGGCAGGGGCAGGGAAGAGATCGCTATCGAAGCCTTTGAAAATGGTGCTGATGGTTATATCCAAAAAGGCGGCGAGCCGAAATCGCAGTTTGCCGTTTTGATACAGAAGATAAAAGCGGTTGTTTCCCATCGGCAGGCGGAAGCGAGCATCCGTAACCATGAGCGACATGAAGCGGATATCCTTAACTTCCTGCCTGACGCAACCTTCGCCATCGACAAGACGGGAACTGTCATCGCATGGAATCACGCCATGGAAAAGATGACCGGAATCAAACTCTCGGAGATCCTCGGGAAAGGCAATTATGAATATTCTTTCCAGTTATACCATGAACGCCGCCCGATGCTCATCGACCTCATTCTGGCTCCTGACGTGCAGTTTGAGAAAGACAGGTATCTCTATACCATCCATGACAGCACGAATCTGACGGCTGAGTCCATACTTGAAAAACCTGATGGAACACAGGTCAATATCTGGGAAAAGGCCAGCCTCTTTTTTAATGAGATCGGGAACCTTACCGGTGCGATCGAGTCCATCCGGGACATTAACGAGCACAGGCAGTTGGAAGAGGGACTTCGGCAAAGCGAGAGGAGATATTACAACCTCTATCGTGATTCCACCCTGGGGATCTTCCATTCCACCCTTGATGGAAGATTTATTGATGTAAACCCGGCCTTTGCAAGGCTCCTTGGATATGCTTCTCCGGAGGAGACCGTTGCTACCATCACCAGCATCGCTGACCAAGTCTATTTTGAACCTCCCCAATATGATGCCGTTGCAAAGGCAGCGCTGGATGCCGGGGGAGTTCTTAACACGATAACCCGTTACCGTCGCAAAGACGGGGCATTGTGGTACGGAAATCTGCACCTGCATATCGTCACCGACAAAAACGGAACTCCCTCCCATTACGAAGGGTTTGTTGAGGATATCACGAAACGCAAACGGTTGGAAGAGGAGCTTACAAGGAGTATGCACCAGCTTGGCGAGGCAATGGACCTTGCCCATCTGGTGAACTGGGAGTTTGATGTCGCGACGGCGACCTTCACGTTCGATGACCGGTTCTATGCTCTTTTAGGTACCACCGCCGATCGCGAAGGCGGTTACCTGATGAAAGCAGAGACCTATGTCCGTGAGTTTCTCCACCCAGACGATCAGCACATCCTTGACGAGGAAGTGAAACGGGCCCTGGAGACAACCAATCCCGATTACCAGTCTGCCGTGGTACACCGCATCATCCGGCGAGATGGCGAGGTGAGGTACATCATTGTCAAGATTCGGGTGACCAAGGATGCGCAGGGTCGGACCATCAAGACCTATGGCGCAAACCAGGACATTACGGATCTCAAGCGGGCGGAAGAGAAACTTCAGCGAAGCGAGGAACGATTCCGTTCTGTTCTTGACAATTCATCCGACGTCATATATCGTCAGAACCTACAGACACGGCATTACGAATATTACAGCCCGTCATGCACTGCACTGTATGGTTTTTCCCCGCAAGAGATGATCGACATGGACGAGAGGGAAGCTCGCGAGCGGGTGCATCCGGATGACCGGGCACGGCTTGATGCTGCTCTTACACATCTCACTGATAGCGGTCATGAACAAGTAGACATCCGCTGGAAGATACGTTCCGGGGAGTACCGCTGGTTGTCTGCTGTCATGACCCTTGTCAAGGATCCTTCCGGAAAACACTTGTACCGTGACGGTTTTGTCCGGGATATTACCGAGCGGAAGAACGCTGAACTGTTGCTCGTGGAGAGCGAGAAGAAGTACCGCTGGCTCCTTGAGGGCCTGCACGACAGTGTCCTCGTGCACCGGGATACCAGGATCCTGTACCTGAACCCGGCGTGTGAAAAAATGCTCGGATATCCCCGGGACGCTCTCCTTGGCCAGTCCATCATGATGCTTGTCCCTCCTGAATTACGGGAGATGGTCGCTAATGCCTCCAGGAAGCGAATGGCAGGGGAGACATTTGAGCCCTACGAACTGGATCTCATCCGGGGGGACGACAGCCGCATATCGGTGATCATGAGCGGGAATCTGGTTGTGTTCGAAGGAGCACCTGCATCCATCAACCTGATCATCGACATTTCCTCACGCAAACGGGCAGGACAGGCACTGCAGGAAAGCGAAAAGCGCCTGTATTCCATCTATAATACTGTTGAAGACGTCATCTTTCAACTCAAGGTTGAACCCAACGAGCAGTACCGATTTACATCAGTTAATCTGGCGTTTAGCAGGGTCACCGGGTTACCTGCTGAGCACGTTATTGGTAGGAACGTAAACGAGATCATTCCCGAACCGTCTCTCACCACGGTTCTGGAAAAATACCGGCAGGCCATCAAAGAAAAGGCCATCGTTCATTGGGAGGAAATATCCAATTATCCTACAGGACAGCTGACCGGAGACGTCAGTGTCGCCCCAATCTTTGATGAGACAGGTAACTGTTCACACCTGATTGGATCTGTGCATGATATCACCGAACGCAAGCGGGCGGAAAATGCCCTCAACCAAGCAAACCGAAAACTCAACCTTCTCTCTGGTATCACCCGGCACGATATCACCAACCAATTGACGACATTACAGGGCTACCTGGCCATACTGGAAATGAACCGGAATGATCCCAATTTTAAAGAATATCTCCAGAAAGCCAAAACCACCGCAGAGCACATCTCTGCAACGATCAAGTTTACCAAGGAATATGAATCGATTGGCGTTAATGCCCCGGTCTGGCAGGACTGTCGCGTTCTCGTTGACACTGCGGCAACGCAAGTTCCACTCGATGAGGTCATGATGATAAACGATCTCCCTGCTGGAACAGAAGTGTTTGCTGATCCCCTGGTCCAGAAGGTCTTCTATAACCTGATTGACAATGCCCGGAGGTACGGGGGCAGCGGTATGACAAAAATCCGGTTCTTCTCATCCGAAACGGGTAACGGGCTTATTCTTAGTTGTGAAGATAACGGAGATGGGATCACCGGGGAGGATAAAAAACGCCTTTTCGAGAGGGGGTTCGGGAAAAACACTGGTCTTGGGCTTTTTCTATCACGTGAAATCCTGTCGATCACTGGTATCACGATTACTGAAAACGGTGTACCGGGCAAAGGAGCACGATTCGAGATCATGGTGCCGGAAGGGGCGTACCGGATCGCCGATGCCCAGTAAAACTCTGATACATCGTCGGTGGATACCAGATTTTTCCCGATCATTATTTATCCCCTCATTGTTGGCATACCGGGATCACGGGATCGGGATCGCGCCCGGCATGAAGATCCAGTACGTTGTGACCGATGCCCGGCGCTATTGTGTGGAGCCGGCGTGGTGTGCGAAATCGTTTGATATACCATTCTACCGGGGACTCATCGATAAGGCATGGGGGGAGATATCGTATGCGTTTCCCACTCGCTTTTCGAATCCGCCACAATGATAAACAAGCTTCATGGTTCATGGTGGGTAATACACCCATCAGGAACACTTTGAAATTCGGGAGAGGATTGAAATGGATGAACATAATTTACCAGAAGATCTGCAAAAAGAGATCGGATACACATTCAGTGATGAAACGCTTCTTGAAGATGCATTGACCCGGCAGTCATACATCAATGATAACCATAGAGACAGGAAAGACTGCATGGACCCGCTTGCTACCGTGGGAGATGCAGTACTCGGGGCTCTTGTTGTGTACCGGTTATACGAGAAAGGTTCAAGGGACAAAGGCACCCTGACCGCAGATAAAATCAGCGGAGTAAACCGGGATAAGACCCGGGCATTTGCAGAGAAATTCCGGCTTCAGCAGTACATCCGCTGGGGAAAAGGCGAGGAGAAAAACAAAATCTGGCTGCAGGGGAATCAGGCATTCGATACCGCGTTCGAGGCCCTCATCGGTGCGATCTTTCTCGATGCCAAGAGGAACGGCAGTGATGGGCTGGTCGCTGTCGATCAGGTCTTGGACAGAATGCATTTTTTTGAATAATTTTTCCCGAATGGTTGGCAGGGTAAGCCCACGCGGCACGGGGCGGAGCCCCTATTTTTCGCGTCCTCTCCCTCTAACTCCCAAAAAAACGCCCGTAAAACCCTCCGATTGCTGCCCCCAAAAATCCCACCCATTTAATCCCTCCATTTGCAAAAATAAGCCCAAATTGAGTCCCATATAATGCCCAATAACAGGCCGTATTCGCGTTCTGGCAGCGATCATTTTCCCCCTCAACAGAAAACCCATCCGGCCCCGAAAACCGCCCTCCAAACGCATCTATGAGATCGTTTTATTTTGTCCGATTTCAAAAATAAGCCCATTTTAAGGTTATTTTTAAACGGAGCCCTATACGGGCTTCTTTTGGGAGGCGAAAAGGGTAATCTGAGGCCAGATTGAGCCCGGATGAGAGGATCTCATTATCGCTGGATCAGGCCTTCCGGGAGGGATCTTCGGGAAGAACGAGCATGTGAAAAAAGTGTTCTGGATTATGTTCGTCTCGATGGCCGGGCTGGTTCTCGCCCGGGTTCTGGACCCGGTGACGGCGCAGCAGGTTGTAGGGGTGATTACAGGGGTGGGGGTGTAAAACCAAGGGGAAGGGGCGCCTTAAATCCCCCTGATGTTGTATCGGGTTTTTACACGAGCGGTTCCGGCTGCTGTTCAGAGAGTGCCGGTAACCGGGTGGTCTTGAACAGCACCTGCTCGCTGCTCTCCCGGATCTTTTCGATGATCAGGTCTTT
>NZ_JBAVMX010000065.1:0-19043 GCF_049690535.1 Methanoregula sp.
GGTGCAGGGGTCGCATATCCGCCGACGAATATTATGATGATTATTCGTGGGTTGGGCCGGTTCACGAGCCGGGGGAGGCCGCTTTTTTTTAAAATTCTCAGCAACCGGGTCGGACATTTTCCGGAATATCACGTATTTACATGACGAATGTTTATTCGGGAGTATGTAGCAAAGTAATCTGTAAGTATGCGATTCATGCCCCTCTCGCCGGGTGCCAGTCTTTTGCCTGATATTACCTTACCCTGGTTCTGGTGCGGGAAGGAATGTAATTGAGAAGTCTGAATCCGGAAAAGGTGCAGGATAATATATGGACCCGTATGTGGAAGTTGTAAAGAAGAACAAATAATCTGCCAGACTGAAATTAAAATACTTATTGACCGACTTTGAGTCTATGGTGTATTACCCATTCTTTTTCAGCAATTCCCTCAGTTTTCGATAGATATCCGTCCCAAACTGCATAAAAAATCGTCTGGTGGATACTTTCTCAAAGTTCGTTTCCAGCAGATTCTCGTAATCCGGGATATAATCGCTTACCGGGATCCAGTCATCTCCCGCCCTGATGTTGTAAATATTGTATTTCAGCGCCTTTGGTAAAAACTGATAATCAATCCTGTCGTAGATCCCGTACCGCAATTCAATGACCGTCTTTTCAACCGGGCAAAGGGATCCTTTTTTCGTACTTGCACCGGCGCCCTCGTTGAGGAAATAGCCGAGATTGTCTTTCAGGATATGCGCATTTCCATGGTGTACCAGGCGCATCGCCAGATCAAAATCGTTGGCGCACCGGAACTGTTCGTCAAAATAGCCCGCTTTCTCGCACAGTTTCTTCCGGAACATGAAAAACGGGCCCAATTTCATGCTTTTTGTCATTTCTTCAACAGGGTATCTGGCTTCATCGATGAATGTTCCGAGTTTTGAGGGGAATGAGGGTACAATATAAAAATTTCCCCCGACGATATCAATGGTGGGGTTGTCATCGAGGAAGTGCGCCTGGATCTCTATCGAGGGGGGTGACCTGAGATCATCGATATTCCATATGGTCAGGTATTCCCCTGACGACTCCCGCAGGCACCGGTTCCATGAAACCCCGAGGGGTTGTACAGGATTTGTGATAATGTGGTGAATATGTCCGGGATAGTTCTTCTGGAAAGTATCAATCAATGAAAGTTCTTCGGTTGTCGGTTCATTATGGTCAAAAACAATTTCGAGATCGGGAAAGTAAGTCTGGTGCGGTAACTCCTTGAGGAATTCAGGTAAATATTTACCTTTATGATAGCAGGCAGTAATCGTACTGACTTTTGAAATACCGGACATATTATACACTCATTGGTGTCGTATGTCTAAAAATTTGGGGCTTAAAGGAATCGTATTATTTTATACGAGCCTGTAATCCTTTATAAACAACACTCAAACAATAAAATGGAATCATATACAAAGCCCGGACTCCAAAAATCCGTATCACAAACATGCAATGATTACGGATTATATAATACGTCAGTTTCATGTAGGAGTTCTGTTTCCATGAACCCCGGGGAATTGGCTTATGGTATCCGAATGCTGCAGAAGTAAAATAAAATTTGTAACCTCTTTTCAGGATCCTGAAGTCAAGATCCGTTTCCTCGCGAAAATAATTGCCAATGTACCGGATCGAATATCCCCCGACCTCTTCCAGAACGGATTTTGGATAGAGCGAACAGGCATGCATGGATATGGTCTCAATAACCCGGTCACAGGTAATTGAATAATGGGAAAAAACCTCACCGGTGAAGTGGTTGAATATCATAGGCTCTTTGCAATCCTTCTGATCCAAAGCCGGCTTATCCTCAATAAGCCGTGGCATCACACCGCCAACCTTCCTTTGGTGGTTGAGTAAATCATAGGTCTCGACCAGTATGCGGAGACATGATAAATCGAGTGTCAAATCATCTTCGATGAAAAAGATCAAATCGCCGTGTGATTTAGCAATCCCTTCATTCCTGTTCGCAGGAGTTCCTTTTCGCTGAGGATTCCGATGGCAGGACACCCGGGGATCCTTCCCGATATAATTCTTCACAACCTCTTGGGTGCGATCATCCGAGCAATCATCCATGATGATCAGTTCCCAATCCGTAAAATCCTGCCCAATCACCGATTCGATACATGACGGCAGGATCTCGGCACGGTTATATGTCGGTAGAAGAATCGAGACGCGAGGTGTCATCATATATGGTCTATCATTATAATGAATACAATCAAATAAAACAGTTCATAACTGTGAAGGGAAGAGTATGACCTTGCCAAAAAAGATTCTGATCTGTGGTGACTATCAGACCCCCGATGAGCCGTTTTATGGGGGAGTCTCCCGGTCAGTATATTCAACCGTGCAGGAACTAAAAAATCTCGGGCCTGATTATGAGTTCCATGTCTGCACGTTGAACAGGCTTGCAAAAAAATCCTTTGTGAGTAAAGAGGACAACCTGGTCATCCATACCATCGCGTTTCCGATAAAAAATATGCCAATCCTGATACCGCAGCAGCTCACTACATTTCTGATCCACAGGGAGATCCGCCAGGTTAAGCCTGACCTTGTTCACGCTCATGGAACCGGAAAGGATTATGCTGCTCCTGTTATCCAGTGGAATCCTGAAAAATCGGTTATTACCGTGCATGGCGTCACACGGGAGGAATCAAAACACTGGACCGGAATAAAAGGAACCTACCACCGGGTAACCGGACGCCGGGTGGAGCGTTTTGTTCTATTACGGGCCCGTACCATCATTGCAGTTTCACCGTACGTGAAACGCATGATCCAGGGACAGACCCGGGCTGATATTTCCGTCATTTTCAATCCGGTGGAGAAAAAATTTTTCGACGTGCATAAGAAGGAGATCTCCCACCGGCTCCTGTTTGTCGGAGGCATTGAAGAACGCAAAGGGCTGGATATCCTTATCAAAGCCATTGCGCAGGTAAAACCAATCATCCCGGATGTCGAACTTCACATTGTCGGTGGTATCCGGAAAATGATCCATTATCACACCCTGGTCAGTCTCATACGATCCCTGGGGCTTGAATCAAATATCCGGTTTCTGGGTAGTCTCTCTGATCAAAACCTGATGCAGGAGTATGCAGAGGCGGATATTTTTGCCCTGCCTTCCTATGAGGAATCCCAGGGAATAGTTATCCTTGAAGCGATGGCCACAGGTACCCCGGTAATTGCGACCCGGGCCGGGGGCATTCCTGATATGATCCAGGATGATGTCAATGGGCTCCTGGTCGATTGTGGAAACGATCAGCAGATGGCGCAGTGCATCATATCCCTGCTGACAGAACCCGGGAGGCGACAGAGAATCGCAAAAACCGGCAACGAGATGGCAGCAGCATATCTGCCCGGGCCCATTGCACGCCAGCACCTCGACGTATATGGACGGCTTCTGTCCTGATTCAAATTTCCTGTTTTTCCGTGAGAGAATCTCATGGTGTACTGAACGTATAATCTGCGCAACGTTATCGCCCCGGTATTTCCTGGATACCTTCACGACATTTCTGGGCTCCCCTGTGTGGGTGAAATCAAGAAAGATATCTCATGCGAAATCCGCCGAATTGGCACGTTTACTGAATGCAATTATGCATGACAGTACAGATTCGAAGTCGCACCATACAATCCGGGCAAAAATCCCGGGACGTGGAGATTTTTAACCTATAACCAACAGCAGACCCCGTCGAAAAAAGAGGTGGGGTATCAGCCGCTTGTGACCGTAGTGTCTTGATAATACTCTATAATTCCATCACAATTTGTTGTGCCAGTAACCGTACATTTTCTCCAGGCTGTTTTCAAGAGAATTCCCCGGCGTCCAGCCCGTCGCACGATGAAGTTTGTCATAACTTCCGACAAGTACCGGATTGTCAACCGGCCTGATAAGGGCGGTATCCTGCTCCACGGTTACCGGTGTCTGTGTCAGTCCGGAAAGACATTGCACAATATCCAGGATGGAATGCCCTTTCCCGCTACACACATTGTACACCTCTCCAGAAACTCCTTTTGTCAGGATCGTATCATATGCCCGGATTACATCATCAATATCGACAAAATCGCGGACAATGGATCCATCCCCGATTTTAATCACCGGTTTTTTGTGATGAATCGCAATTTCGGCAAATTGTCTGGCAATGGAACTCACGACAAACGTATCACTTTGCCCGGGCCCGATATGGTTAAAGGAACGCGTACAGCAGATATCAAGATTATACCCTTTCACATAGACCTGCGCCAGGTATTCCTCAGAGACCCGTGCAACAGCATAAGGATTCTCAGGGACAATGGCTCTCTTTTCAATCAGGGGAAGGTCACGTTCCGGTACGATACCATATTCTTCAGAAGAGCCGACCGATAAAATCCTTGTCGTAAAGCCCTGCAGGCGCACGGCCTCCACGATATTAAGAAACGCATTGGTATTATTGAGAAATGATGTGAGTGGCGCAGTCCAGCTCTGGGCAACGGAACTAAAAGATGCGAGGTGAAGGATGTAATCTGGTTGTATATCCTGGATGACAGTATGAATTTTTGCCGCGTCAAGCAGATCACACTTGTGAAATGTTATTGAACGCAGCGTTGTCTCCTTATCCCCGATAAAATCCCATGTTGGCTCTGACCGGCTTACGCCATGAATATCATACCCTGTTTTAGTATTCAGTAAATACCGGGTAAAGTGACCTCCCACAAACCCACTTATTCCGGTAATCAGTATGGATTTCATGATTCAAGGGAAAATTTGTTCTCTATCGCTTTATCATTTACCCGGACCTTGAACATCGCCATATATTCATTTCTCATTCAGATACGCCCGCGTTCGTTACCGTTCATATGATCATAACCAGCGGAGTAATAAGGGTGCAGCATTTTTGTCACTAACAAAACTCATAATAATCCTCTGACATTCGGCCCATTCTGGATCCGGTTCTATCCCTGGCATACACTCATGGAAAAGAGTATCGGGCCCTCGTATGAATTGTGTTGTATGCACACGTCACCGGCCGGTTATGCGAGACGGGGCCGGAGAATTCTGTACGGATCTTATACGTGTGGTACCCATTCGTTCCAGATAACGCGTAACTATGGCCGGTACCCGACAATCATCTGGTGGTCTTTTTTTGAGAGGTTTTCTATTGAGAGGACGTCTTGGTATACCGATAGTATAATCTGCGCCACGTTTTCTCCCCGGTATTTTCCGGAGAATTTAACGATCTTATCTGGATCCCAGCTGCGGGTGAGTCCGAGCAGGATGCCACGGGCGAAATCAGCCGGGTCAGCCCGTTCACACAGTATCCCGACGTCAGGATCCGTAAGGATATCCATGCTCCCACTGTTCTTTGTGGCAATCACCGGTTTTCCGCAGGCCAGCGCCTCAATCTGGGCAATACCAAAACCTTCTTCCAGGCTTGGGAGCACAAAGAGGTCGCATGCATTTATCCAGGCAGGAATATCGGGTGCATTCATAAATCCGAGGAAATGGACCCTGTCTTCAATGTTTAATTCAGTCACCATTTTTTTGATAAACGTCTCATACGATTTTTCGTATTCGGCTTTTCCCCCGATGTAACACTGAACATCGGTTCTTGTTTTCCTGATAATGTCCATTGCCTTAATGAGATATTCCAGCCCTTTCCTTTTCTGCAGAATTCCAAATGTAAATACAATTTTTGCATCCTGCGGTACATTCAGAACATCCCTGCATGCATGCATGTCAAGTGGGGAATATTTCTGAACAAATCCGTACGGGACTGATATCGTGCGAGGGTTGTATTGTTCCAGTTTTGGGATCTCTTTTCTGTTGATAGTCATGATCTGGTCTGCATGAATCCACGCATTCTCAATCCTCGGATCTGCGAGATCGATCTCTTCCTGAAGCCATCCGGAATCTTCGTTTGCAGTGATTACATAGGGAACGTGGTATTTTTCTTTGAGTAAATTCGCGCAATGTGCTGAAGGCAGCGTGAAGTGGGCATGGATCAGATCAAAACCGATCTCATGCTTCTGGATACATTTCATGACTGCACTGAAACGGAAATCAAAATCCAGTTTTCTCCTGTATCTCATCAAGGGGACTTTCCTCGGAATAAAGAAACACCGGGGATAATATACGGATACATTATCATACCGGTAATCCGCACAGTACCGGTCATTTGGCATGATTTTAAATGAAACAAGCACAGGACAGATAACAATAATTTTTTTGAAAAAGGATTTGAGATATTGGATCTGATCTTTTACATAGATTGATCCGATATACCTGTTTTTCTCGTCAGGAAAGTCCGGGGTAATGACTAACAACGTCTTATCGTGGGTATCTCCCATGAATTTATGGATTGTGTCCTGACCGATACTCTTCACCTGTCTCTGTTTTAATTTTATTAGTTTTCAGTACTTTTGTTGTTAACTGTTAAGATCGGCAAGCCAATCCACCATTTTTTTTAAAATATTATTGGCAATAGGATCGATAAGGTTTCCCGGGAATCTCGATTCATTGGCCCTGTGTGCAATCTCGACGTCGTATGGCGGCAGGGCCCGGCTCGCACCACTCCCAAGGTACCTTGAGAAGCTGGAATGTTTCCTCAAACGGCATATTTATCCGGGTAGCACACACCGATGCTCATGAGACTCCTAGATCACACCCATCTCGGATAACCGGGCCGGTAAATACTTCTTCGTGACAAAGTCCAGCCCCCGGGCCGCAAACGCCTGCTGTTCTGATTTCAATCCCAGTTCGAGCTGCAGATTGATCTGCTTTCTCCAGTACTCAGTCGCAAACCGGGGATCTGTCAGTTCAGCATTTAATGCTTCAACATCCTTATCCGACAACTTATCGGATGGCAGGTTGTAATCCCGGATATCGCTGGGCTGCAACCCGAGGAACTGCGCTTTTGGCGTCGCGAGCAGTTCTGACATATGCGCACTCTTGATCGCACCGTATGCAACGGACGCGTAGATCCGGTACGACCACGGGTCGCCATCGGTAAAGACGAGGATCGGCAGGTTCCAGGTCTGGCTTATCCGGTTGAGCAGCCTGCGTGTCGACCGGGCCGGCTGGCCCTTGAGGTGGAGGAGGATCGCGTTGTGCTCCTCGTCAAACCCGTTTTCGATCAGCCGGTCATACATACCACCAGTTTCCATGGCGATGACAAATTTCGCATCGTGATCGACCAGCTCAAGGTTCTCAACGTTGTTCGGGATGGAATACCCGGCAGACCCCACGTCATCCTGGCAGTGGATCAGCTTGAGGCCGCGTCGTGTTGGCTCCCGGATCCGCATCGGGCCATAGATGCTTGCCCCGTTTTCTTCAGGTCGGAGATGAAATCCTTCGCGTGGAACATCGGAGATGATCTCGAGATCTTCAACGAGGAAGTTGCTCTCGTCCTGCGCGCCGAACTTCGCACGCTTCCAGCCCTCAGAGATGTAATACATTTCCCTGAGTGTTGAGGACCGGTTCTCGATGAGCTGCTGTTTGACAAAACCGATCACATAGGCCATCTTCAACAGGTGCGTTGCGCTCTTTGCGGTCGCTGCAGTGCGCAGGCTCTCCTTGTCCCCGTATTTCCAGACCTCGCTTGCATCGTCGTACTCGATGTTGTATTTTGTCCGGGTTGGAAGCGAGATAGATGGGATATCCCCGGCCTTCATCTGGTCGTACCAGGCAGATGCAATTGCCATGAGCGCCTTCATCGACCGTGCATCGAGTTCCTCTTTAGACATCGAGATCCACCACCATCATCTTGTTGTCCTCTATTCCCCGGATATCGAGCATGCCTCCGCCCTTGCCGGTATACGAGACGCGCCAGACCGTCTGTTTTTTGATCGCCATCTTCCAGACTTTCGTGAACTGCCCGTCCATCTCGGTCGAGAACGCGGACGGTACATCGGCATCGGCTGCGTTGTCCGCAGAGATGTCATAGACCGAGATCTCGACATCGCTCCCGGTGTAGTTGTTCGCCTCGATCGTGACCTTCCCGTCCCGGGTCCATTTCTTTGCGATCAGCTTGCGCATCAATCGCCCCTCTATGGGGGTCGTGTCGACGACCGGTTTTTCCACGATCTCGCTCACCTTTATCGCGATCTCCGGGATGACTGCGCAGACCGCCCGGGCCCGGTCCTCTGCGAGCTTGTTCCGGTCCCTGCGCGAAAGGAACGTCTTAAGTTCCCGGCCGAGTTCCTGCAGGGCAAGCACGATCTCCTTTTCGATCTCCGGTATGCTCGCAATCGCGTCCTTGCTCTCGCTCGTGAAGGGCACATTGGTAGATGCCACATGGACGAGGATCAGGACCGGCCCCAGAGGAAGACCCTGCTGTGAGATATTGTACGACTTCCAGTTGACATTTGCAACGCACTCGGTGACCGCGCAGGCGCCCTGCTGGTACATGAGCGGGACACGGTTTGCAAACCTGAGGATCGTTGCGTTGCCCTCAGGCGCGAGCCTGCCCCCGTAGCCTATCGCCGCTTCGACCACGAACGGGTGGCCTGAGTAGACCGAGCTCGGGCGCGTGCGGGCCGCGACAAAATCCATCTGGAACTCCTTGTCAAGCCCGCGCCGGATCAGGTCTTCCCCAATGGGCGAGAGGCACTGGGTGGTCGGCGGAGCGGGCACGGCGACTGATTGCATCGCGGCGAGCAGGTTTTTCTGTTCCTCCGCTGAGAGCGCTTTTACTTTTGCAGTCTGCTTAAGGCCGGATATATCGCACATCTCCAGTGCGGTCTTTTTCCCGACCCGTGAGAAACCGTTTACCAGAAAATCGATCAGTTTCTCATCGCTTGCTGCGGCCATCCGTTTGAGCTGCCCGAACTCGATCCCGTGCGGGTGGGGCTGGATCGCTACCGGGCAGGCAATCACTTCCTGGCTCACCCTCTCAAACGTGAACGACTCGTCGTCCAGTTCCACCCGGAAGCGTGCGTGGGGATTTACGACTGAAGTGTACTTGAGGTATTCGAGCAGCTTCTTTTTCGCTGACATCGTGCTCTTGAACTCGATCTGGACCCGGGTGCCATGGATCCGGTCCCACTCGAATGACTGCTGCGAGATGATGTCGGGCTCGTTTGTCTCTATTTTTATCTGGATTTCGAACTTGTGCGCCGGTTCCTTTGCCCCGGTGCGCGAGATGACGACCGTGGGAATGCCGCTCGTCAGCTGCGCGTAGAGCACGGCCGCCGAGATCCCGATGCCCTGCTGGCCCCGGGTCTGCCGGATCTGGTGGAACCGTGAGCCATACAGCAGTTTCCCAAAGACAAACGGGACCTGCGCGGGAACGATGCCGGGGCCGTTATCCTCGACAATGATCCGGAATATCTCGGGGCCGGTTTTTTTGATGCTGATGTAAATATCGGGAAGCACCTGCGCTTCCTCGCAGGCGTCGAGTGCGTTATCGACTGCTTCCTTTATGGTGGTAATGACCCCCCGGGTCGGGGAGTCAAATCCCAGCAGGTGTTTGTTCTTCTCGAAAAACTCCGCGACACTGATACTGCGCTGCTGCTTTGCGAGTTCCTCAGCGAGCACCATGCGCTTTCACCTCGGCTATCGCCGCGGCCGGATCAAGTGTCTTCTGCTCGCCGGAGTGAAGATCCTTGAGCGTGACCTGGCCGGCCCCGGCCTCCCGTGCGCCGATCACGACTGCAAAGTCCGCTGACTTCGCTGCGTGTGCCATCTGTGCCCCAAGCCCGCGCTCCATGAGATCCATCTCCGCCCGGATCCCTTCGGCCCTGAATGCCCGGGCCACGGAGAGCGCGAAGCTGCGCCCCTCGTTTGTGCACACGATCCCCACAATGGTATCTTTTTTGGGCTGCACATCGCCAAGAGAGACCATTACCCGGTCAAAGCCGATCGCAAAACCTGCTGAAGCGACATCGTCGCCGCCGAACAGGTGCGCAAGCCGGTATGCCCCGCCGCCAACGATCTGGTTTTCCGCGCCAAGGTTGTGCGCAAACCCTTCAAAGACCATGCCGGTATAGTAATCGAGACCCCGGGCGATCCCGAAGTTGAGGGAATAATTGACACCTGATGCATCAAGGATGCCGGTCATCTGCTCCACACGCTCTTTTTCCGGGATCGTCCCGGCGATCTCGAATGCTTCGGGCAGCGTACGGCACTCGACAAGTGCTGTCAGTGACTCGCCGAGGTCCGCTTTTCCCATCTCCGCAAGGGTGGCCTTGAGACCCTCGAAATCTTTCTTGTCGAGATGCGCCATCACCCGGCGCTGGGCAGAAGGTTCGAGGTCTTTGAGGAGATTTTTCATGAACGCGAGGTGGCCGACCTTGAGGTCCCATGTGACACCTGTCGCATTGAGCGCGTCGGCGGCGAGCATGATCACTTCTGCATCGGCAATCGCGGTATCGGCTCCGATCAGTTCCGCGCCGAACTGCCAGAACTGCCGGTACCGCCCTTTCTGCGGGCGCTCGTACCGGAAACAGTCGGCAAAGTAGCACCAGCGCAAGGGTTTTGGCGCGACCTTTGCCTCGTTGATGTACATCCGGATCACGGCTGCCGTGATCTCCGGGCGCAGGGCCATTTTCCTGCCACCCTTATCCTCAAAGACGTACATCTCCTGCATGATCCCCTCGCCCGACCTGAGCGTGAAGAGTTCGAGATCTTCGAATTCAGGTGTGCATACTTCCCGGTATCCCCAGCGGCGCACTGCCTCGTGCATCTTTGCTTCGGTACTGCGCCGTGCTTCCATCTCATCGGGGAGAAAATCCCGTGTGCCTCGTGGTTTCTGGATCATGCCTGGTACATCCTTATTGTGTGTTTCCTGCCTCAACCATTATTTTTTGTTCGATACAGGGCGTTTTGCGCTGCCCAGCGTCCGATCGAGTGCGCTCTCGTTGCCCGTCCAGATCTTCTCGCGTGTCATCCGTCCCTGGAGGTACAGTGCAGCGAGGATCAGGCCAAGTCCCAGCAGTTCGAACATGTCGCCTGCAATCGTGCAGAGCAGGCCGAACGTAGCGAGGGCACCGTACAGTACACCCCAGTACGCTGCTTTACGGTACCCAAAAAGACCAGTCCTGAAAAAAATCCGCGCATCACGCAGCCAGAGAAAGATCGTGGCAGCCGCGCCAAAAAATCCGATATAGATCAGGTACGACATGGCAATGAACTAACTTATACTACGCCTCTCCATATCTGTATTATCACATTATGCATGCAAACCCGGTGCTTACAGCCCTCCTTGAGCGGTACAGAAACGGCGAGATCGCGCTCGACGAAGCTGCACAGGAGATAGAAGGACTCCGCCTTGAACGGGTCGGGGACTTTGCCTGCCTCGATCTCGGCCGCGCAGTCCGGTGCGGGATGCCGGAAGTTGTCCTTGCAGAAGGAAAAGACCCGGATCACCTTGCCGAAATTGCAGTCCGACATGCGGAGACGGCCGGCCGCTGTGTCGTCACGCGCGTAACACCCGAACAGGTGTCTGTGGTGCAGGCACGGTGTACGGGAAAAGGGATCACGGCAGAGTACCGTACTCCAGCGCAGGTGCTTGTCCTCTCGACCGGGCCCGCACCGGAACCGACCGGTGGGATTGTCGCGGTCATCACGGCCGGGACATCGGATATCCGTGTCGCAGAGGAAGCAAAGATCATCGCTGAAGAGATGGGCTGCACGGTCCGGACCGCGTACGATGTGGGAGCGGCCGGCATCCACCGGTTGTTCCCGGCGCTCAAGCCCTTGCTCGACGCGGATGTTTTTGTTGTCTGTGCAGGCCGGGAAGGAACGCTCCCGGCCGTTGTCGCCGGTCTCGTGGACAAACCGGTAATCGGGGTCCCTGTCAGCACCGGCTACGGGTACATGGGACAAGGGCGTGCGGCGCTTGCGAGCATGCTCCAGTCGTGCTCGGTCATTGCCGTTGTCAACATCGACGCAGGGTTCACGGCCGGCGCCTTTGCGGCAAGGGTTGCCAATGCGGGAGAAAAAAAATGAAGCGCGGATTTTATGTCGGCAGGTTCCAGCCCTACCACAATGGGCACCAGGCGGTTCTTGAAGAGCTTGCACGGACGTGTGATGAGATCATCATCGGTGTCGGGAGCGCGCAGCTCTCCCATACGACAGAGAACCCGTATACGGCCGGTGAGCGCGTGCTGATGATCACCCGGGCGCTCACGTCCCTCCGGTGCCCATACTATGTGATCCCGATCGAAGATGTACAGCGCAATGCGCTCTGGGCCGCGCATGTCAGGTCGATGACGCCACCGTTTGATACCTGTTACTCGTCAAACCCTCTGGTCGTCAGGCTTTTTTCTGAAGCCGGCGTGGAGGTGCAGTCCCCAGCGATGTACGAGCGCGACCGGCACAGCGGTACCGAGATCCGACGCCGCATGCTTAACGACAAACCGTGGGAACATCTTGTCCCGCCAGCGGTCGTGACCGTAATACATGAGATTGACGGGGTGGAACGGCTCCGGGCTATCGCACGCGACGACCAGTGACCGAGAACACTTTCTTTGTTCATGAACAAATGATCATGATATCTGCTACCCCATGATTCGGTAGTTCCGGAGTGTCCGATGCTGAAATTTTTAAAATCGCTCATTGGCTCTGCGCCTGAAAAACAGGTCAGCCTGACATTTGAGGAAGTCCCGTTATGGCTCGATGACCGGGAAAAAGCCGCGCGTGACGCTGTCAGCGCTGAGGTGCAGGAGCCGATCCACAACATACGAAACGCCACCGCGAACCTCCAGCTGATGGTCAATAATCTCAAAGGTGCAGACCAGGATCCCGAGACCCACCCGAAGATCAAAAGTATTGCAAAAAATTCCCTGCCCCTTTTCTTAAAGGCCATGAACTTCTCGCTTGCAAAGGAACTTCCCGATGAGCCGGAGGAGTTCTACACCGCGGCAGTTGAATGCGTGAAAGGCGCCTTAAACGCGGTCCGCGGCCAGGGCCGTTACCTTATGGTTGCTTTCCCCGAAGAGATGAAGGAGACCAAGGCCGGCATCGATGTTATCGGCAGGGAGATCAACGTGATGACAAAAGCCCTTGGCCGGTTCAAGGCAGAAACAGCCCGGGTCGGGGCCGCACGTACGGCATATGCTGCGCTGTGCGATGCCCGTACCGATCTGGAGCGATCGTTCGGGAAGGAAGAACGGCTCAGGTCGCGCATTGCAGAGATCGGTGAGCGTCTCGAAGCAATTACCGGGGAGATGGCCCGGCTCTCTGCCGATCCCGCACTGCTGACGCTTGATGCCGAGCGTGACCGGTGTGCGGAACTGGTCCGGCAGCGCGACGATCTCATGCGGCACTATGCCTCGCTTACCATGACCTCCTCCCATGTCTTACGAAAAGCTGAGAAGATCGCTACCCGTAAGCACCTGTCAAAGGAAGTTCATGTTCTCAAGGAAGCCATGGATATCCTGTCCAATCACGAGGTTGCAGCTGCGGAAACGGTTGCCCGTGCGCTGGATATGGCATGCCCGGTGGTACAGAAAATGATCGATGACGGCGATATCATCTTAAAAAACAAGGAAGAACGTGCGATCTTTTCAGATACCGGGAAATTCTCCGGTGAAGTGAGCGGACTGTGTACCCGGTACCGCGAGCTCGAGAAGCACTGCCGTGAATCAGAAGAATGTCTTTTGTCCCATCCGGTGCTTTCACGCATGAAATCACTTGAACGTGAAAACGAGCAGCTGAAAAGCAAGCGTCTTTTCGAAGAGGACGAACAAAAGGAGCTTATCGAGTGGAGAACAAAACTCCAGACCACGGTCCCGCTCTTACAGGAAGAACTGGTAAAAAAATTAAAAGATATTGTAGGGGAGACTGTGCAATTCCAGGTGAACGAACCGGTGCGAGGGTAAAACACCGGCACGATCTTTTACGATGGTTTTTTTTACTTTTTTATGTGAACAAGTCTTCGATAGTCTTGATGATCAGCGCTAATCTTTCCTGTGTTATGTCGTCACTGATATGCCAGCCCGCTGTGCTGACACATGACGGATGCATGACCGGTGTCCACCCTTCATGAGAGGAATGCCCGATGGTCTCACTCATTCCGGTGTCTCCGTCCCGACAAAATCCCCCAGTTCGCTCTGGCTGGGCGGGAAGGCATCCGACCAGCCATAGCTTTCGTGGAGCATCTGTGCAATGACATCGCTGAAGGTCATGTTGCCACGCTTGAGCGCAAGCAAAGCCTCATACACCTCGGGATCAATCCGGATCGATCGCCCCTCGCCTGCACGAGGCATAATTACCACTCTGTGGTAACGGTATATAAACATATTCCTAAAAGTATCGTTAAATTTTCAGATAAAGCATAAAAACATTCAAAAATAACGGTTTTTCGGCCATTTTATGCGGCCCGCGCCGGATTTACCGGCACCTTTCATGAGATCACAGGGTACTCATGCACCGGGTCCTGCCTGCAACCCGGATATACGTAAAGGATGTTTCATCGGCATAGGCAAATTCCGGCATCTCCCCGTGGCACCCGCCAAGCCTGAAGAGTGTTGGCATATCCAGCGGAATGCGTGCCACCTCGATCTCCCCTTCAGGAAATACGGTGTTCTTTTCGCGCACGAACCGGATCATCTGCTCTTTGATCCCGTCCATGGTTTTGCGGCAGCAGATATGGGTATGCTGGTGCCCGCAGACCATGTAGGAAAGGCCACGTTTTTCAAGTGCGTCAAACGCCATCGGTGCGGTATAATGGTACCCCGTGAATGAGTCCCCTGCCGTATGGGACAACCGCTGCCAGCACTTGAGCCGGAGGGTCTGGGTACCGAGATCGAGTGGTCCCCCATGGACAAAGAGCATTCCGCGATCCACCCATTCCATCGGCATGCCGGAAAAAATATCAAGGAGCGGGGAACCGCGCAGTTGTTCGTGCCGGAAGGTACTTGTCTCGTCGCTTCCGGAGACCGGGACTCCGTTTAAGAATGCATGGTCGTGATTTCCGATGACAGACACCAGCCGGAATTCCCCCGCCAGATCATGGACGATCTCAAGAGTGGTGCCGGGACAATTGCCCCGGTGCAGGAGATCCCCGAGGTTGACAAGGGTGTCGATGGGGCCAAAGCGCTCCGGAAATGACGGGTCCCGGATATACGCTGCTACAAGGCCGAGAGCGTCAGCATCGGCATGTACATCGGAAAAGATTACAGTGCCCATAAATTCGTGGATGGATATTGGTCGTTTATTCTCATATAAACCCGTGATGCCCCGGGTTAGATCCATGTGCGGCTGCATGAGTGCAGGATGGATATATTCATGTCCGATTTCCGCCCAAGTACTCTATTCATCTTTGCGTGCTCTGGTGCGCCCGACGCATACCGGACCTAAAAAGGAGAGATCCATGGAGAAATTTCTCAATGCTTACATTGAAAGGATGAGACCCGTCTTTAGCCGGATTCCGGAAAAGACTGCACATGTAATTGCCTCGGCATTTTTTTCATTCAAGTTCGAGTTGTATCCAAAAACCCTCCGTGAATGCGCGACTGCCCTTTTGCAGGTACCGGATGGTGGCGGCAGTGAGGCCCTCAAAAAAGCGCTTGCGATTATACAATCCTACGCGGAGGCACGTGAGAATGCGCAGGTTGAGCCGGATCACGTGGTCCCTTTCACGGATGCCGAGCATGCGTACCTTGCCGTGAACCTGCCCACGGATCGTATTGAAGATCCCGACACGCTCGAACTGGATAATGCCCTTCTCCTGCTCTATGCGGTAGCAGTGATCGCGTCTCCTGATGATGAACAGGCGCTGGACGAACACCGGACATATGTCATTACGATGCTTGGGACTTACAAGCGGGCGCTGGGGATTCCATAAAATGTGATGGGGGTTTGAAAGACACCCATTCTCTTAAAATTCTATTTCAATTCAGGCTCTTTTTTCCTTCAGAATTGTCCGTGGAAAATTGTTTGAGCGGCCTCGTGTTCACTACGAGGAAAATTCTAAAATCAGTCCTTTAAATAAAAAAGTTACAGGCTGTCAAGGCTGACCGCATTGAAATCCTGCGCCACATCCTTGATATCCTTTACGCCAAACGCGGTCTGGACGCTTGCCAGTTCGAGTTCGTTTGCTGCATCGCAGACATAGTCAAGGAGGTCGACCGAGAGTTCCTTTTTGATCTTGCTCTTCTTGAGCTGGTCGAGCAGGGACGCCATCTTTTCCGGGGTCTCCATGCGGAGCTTGGCAAGGCTCATGACACACATGTAGATGCGTGTCAGGTTCCTGTCTGTACCGGTGATGGTGTCAAAGAAGTTCCTGATCACCTGTGCCTGGTATATCTCTCCACCCATGGATTCACCTCCGTTCTATCGGTATTTCCCCTATACTCTGCGTCATGTTATAAGGTTTGTGGTAAACGGGGGCAGATTCGGGCCAAAATCGTGAAAAAAAGGGTAAATTTCGCGCAGGAGCGGCGCGGATGTCTGACAACGGGATGACACCCGTCACACACTGCCGCCTGCCGCCGCCTACTTCGCCGCACTGACGATTTTGATGATGTCCCCGTCCTTGAGGATGTGGTTTTCCTTGATCCGCATCTTGGTGCGGGCATCGATGGCATACAGGAATCCTTTCCCGATATCGGTGTGCACCTGGAACGCCAGATCATGGGGGGTTGATCCACGTTTCATCAGGAAGGCATCCGGTAGTACATCACCCTGCTTGTTGCAGAACTTGTTTTCGTCTTCCACCGGGTACACGACAATCCGGTCGAGCAGTTCGAAGACCGCACGGTTGACCGCGTCCTGAACACCGGTCCCGTTGTTCTTCTTCATGACCTCTGCAAGTTTTACAAGACCTGCTTTCTGGGGCGCTGAGAGCGTGACGCCTTCGGTAACCGAGAACTGTTTGTCTCCCGGCAGGTATTTTATCACGTTTGCCGCTGCCGCATTCCTCAGTGCCAGTTCCGATGCGGCGCTGACAAATGCAACCTTCTGTGCGGCAAGTTTCTCCCGCAGTGCGTCAGGTGTCTCATCGATCTTGTTCCCGACAACAAGCATCGGCTTTGAGATCTTTACTATCTCGGCACAGAACGGCACAAGGTCTTCCATCTGGGCATGGACGAGATCGAGTTTGAGCTGCAGTTCCAGCTCACGCACTTCATCAGGTGTTATCCCGAGGCCCGTGAAGACCTCGGCGATTCCCTGGTGGATGGAGAATGACTTGACCGATGCCTGGCGGGAGAGCCGGGACCAGTGCTTGTCAAGGATACCGTAGACCCACATCGTCATCTCAAAGCCAAGGAACTTCACATCCTCTTCCGGGTCATGATTCCCGACACCTACCGGGTTTCCTTCGCTGTCGGTCCCGCCGCTCGCATCGATCACATGCAGGATCGCATCGGCCTGCCGGAGGTTGTCAAGGAACTGGTTCCCGAGACCCTTCCCCTTGTGCGCATCGGGAACAAGCCCCGCAACATCAATGAGGTTGACGGCAACAAACCGGACGCCGTCCACGCAGTGGCCGCAGGTAAGATCAAGGCCGTGGCAGGGGCAGGTCGTCCGCACGTATGCGACGCCAAAGTTGGGATTGATGGTCGTAAATGGGTAGTTGGCGATCTCTGCGTTCGCCATGGTTGCCGCCTTGAAAAAGGTCGACTTTCCGCAGTTTGGTTTTCCTGCAAGCGCGAGGGTGATCATCGTATTTCCTCAAGGTTTCAAGATTTTTTACTTTTCAACAGGATCGCTGCACCGGATCTGTTGGGATGTCTGCCTTTTGGTATGAATAGAATCTGACAAAGTTTTTCATGGCTGCTTATTAAAAGGTACTTATGACCTTTATCGCAAAAACCTGTTATTATTTTGATAAACCGGGCCCGGTAAACACAAAGGATGCAGCGCGATTTGCCATTGAAAGGGCGAAGGACCTCAATCTTAAGACCATTATTGTCGCGAGCAGTTCCGGGGAGACCGCGCGGGTCTTTTTTGACGCAATGAAAGGTTCCGGCCTTTCCCTTGTGGTAGTGACCCATGTTATGGGATTCTCAAAGCCCGGCGAGTGGGAGTTTTCGGACGAGACCGCACAGGAACTCCGGAAGGAAGGCGTGAAGATCGTGACCGGTACCCACGCTCTCTCCGGTCTCGAACGCGCCCTTTCAAAGTCACCGAAGGTTGGCGGCGCGTCCAGGACCGAGGCAATCGCCGAAGCTCTGCGGCGCGTGATCGCTGTCGGCCTCAAGGTGGCAGTTGAGTGCGTGCTTATCGCCGCCGACCAGGGTGCGGTCAGGATCGATGAAGAAGTTATTGCAGTCGGTGGGACAGCAAGCGGGGCAGATACGGTCTGCGTGATCCGCCCGGCCTACACGGCAAGTTTCTTTGATCTCCAGGTGCGGGAAATTGTGGCCATGCCCCGGGTCAGATAACCATGGTTCTTAAGGAATTGCAGGAAGCTGTCCGCGTGGTGGGACAGACACCGGTGCTCTGGATCCCGGGGATCGTTGCCGGGCTGCTTGGTGCGGTGCTCTGGATTTTGTTCAACCTTGTCGGCACGTTCTTTACGAGCCGGCTTGTCATTATCGCCGGCCTCGTGATGGTACTCTTTGTTGCCGGTACTTTTGGTCTCGTAAAGAAAAACGAGACCGGGGCTGGTACGATGGTGCGCGAAGGGGCGGGTTACTATTTCCGGGTGCTGCTCCCCTGGCTTGTGATCCTCTTTATCCTCATGCTTGTCTTTGCGCTGATCATGATGGTGACCATCATTTCGGCCGGGAGTTCAACGGATTACGAAGGAACGGGCATTCTTGCCGTTTTTGTTATGATCCCCACGTTGTTCCTGACATTCTTCTGCGATACGGCAGCAGTCTTTGAGGATCTCCGGGTCTTTGCCTCCCTTCGGCGCAGTATCGGTGTTGTTGCCGGCCACGCGTGGGAAGTGCTGGGATTTTTTGTTACCTGCGTCGTGCTCTCCTTCCTTGACTTCTTCGTTTTTGCCCTCATCTGGGAAGGACTCCTCTTTGACAAACTCCAGCCGCTTGTGGACTATTACAACAGTTCCGCCTTCAACGAGACCCAGTTCGCATCGATGTTCACTCCCCAGCAGCTGATAACCCTGATCGGCCCGGATGGAATGTGGATCACTGCCGCCGTCATCTT
>NZ_JBAVMX010000066.1:0-2213 GCF_049690535.1 Methanoregula sp.
CCTTGGGGCTGTTCATGCAATGGCGCACAGCCTTGGCGGGAACCTTGACCTTCCCCATGGCGAGTGCAATGCCCTCCTGCTGGAAACAGTCATCATGTACAATTATGCTTCTGCACCGGACCGATACGATAGTATCGGTGAAGCTATGGGTTGTCCAGTGTACACGGTACCACAGAATGAGCGGCCCAAGATGATCTGTGATGAAATCCACCGGCTCCGAACATCCATTGGAGTTGGGAAGACGCTCGGGACTCTCGGGGTAACAAAAGAGGTGATCCCGCTCCTTGCTGAACATGCGATGCATGATGTCTGCATGGCGACCAACCCCCGGGACCCGAAGAAAAACGAGATCGAGGCACTTTATGAATCTGCCCTCTGAACAACCGGATGAACGCGGGCAGTTGCGTGAGCGGATCATCGGAATGGGGGAGACCTCGCTCCACAAAAGTTATTATCCTCTTCTCCAGGAGCGGCTTCTCGAACTTGAACGGTTCCGGGCCCTCATCGATGAAACCAACGATATGATCCTGATGGTGCAGACCCCGGACAACCGGTGTGTGGATGCAAACCATTCCAGTTGTGCCCAGCTGGGGTACACCACCGCCCAGCTGTTCAGTATGGAAATATTCACTCTTCTTGGTCCCGAGAAACGCGAACAGTTCCGGAAGGCATTCTCAAAGGCCGCTGTCAGCGGGACGCAGGAGAAGATCGAAACCACCCTCTGCACGTCACAGGGAGCGGTGATCCCGGTTGAGCTCCTGATACGTTTTGTTACATTCGACAAACAGAGTTATGGCGTGATCGTTGCCCGCGATATCAGCGAACGGATCCGGTATGAGCGTGCGCTTGTTGCAACCCAGAAAAAGCTCAACCTGATCAACTCACTGACCCGCATGGATATTAAAAGCAAGATCTTCATTGTGCGGGCATATCTCGAAGTGATCCGGCAGATCGCAAAGCACCCTGAAGAGATCTCGGTACTGGACAAACTCCAGAACACCACCGGTGAGATCCAGGGACAGATCGAATTAGCCGAAAATTACCAGAAACTCGGTGTCCAGACCCCCCGCTGGCAGAACTTTTCCCGGGTGCTGCTGTATGCGATATCGCATCTCCCGCCCATCCCTATCAGACACATGACGAATATGGACCGGCTCGAGATCCTTTCCGATCCGCTGCTGGAAAAAGGGCTCACGCACCTGATGGAATACCTCTATACTCATGGTGGGATCACGGAACCGGTCCAGATCTCCCATGCAGAGACTGCAGGAGACCTCACGCTTATTCTGCAAAAATCAGGGACCGGCGTCCCTCCTGACCAGAAAGAGTCCCTGTTTGTCTGGGCCCCGGCAAAAACGTCCGGCCCCAACCTTTTTTTTATCCGGGAGATCCTCGATATGACCGGTATTGTTATCGAGGAGACCGGTGACATGGAGACCACGCGTTTTGTGATCCGGGTTCCAAAAGGCGGATACCGGAATCCCTAAAATGTTTTCGGTATGAAAATTCCGGCTGCTCCTTTTAATCTCCACGCCTGAATTTTTTTGACCGCAGGGTTTTATGGTTTCAGCACCAATAATTATTGTGCTGATTTCAGGAAATTTTTTTATTGATTTTTACAAAAAGGAGGTTTCCTTTGACTGATACCTACGATGCATCCCACATCACGATACTTGAAGGGCTCACGCCAGTACGCGAGCGTCCTGCAATGTACATCGGGAGCACCGATACGCGGGGGCTCCATCATCTTGTGTACGAGGTCGTGGATAATTCCATCGATGAAGCGCTTGCCGGGTTCTGTACCTTAATCTCCGTTGTTATCAACGGCGACGGATCGCTGTCGGTTGAGGACAATGGCCGGGGCATCCCGGTCGATACGATGGAAAAGAACCATAAAAGTGCTCTCGAAGTGGTACTCACTGTCCTCCATGCCGGTGGTAAATTCGACAAGGCCACGTACCAGGTATCAGGAGGTCTCCACGGCGTCGGCGTCTCGGTTGTAAACGCCCTTTCATCGAACCTTACCGCCCGGGTCTACCGGAACGGCAATATCTACGAGATGCATTTTGCCCGGGGCATTCCCACCGGCCCCCTCATGCAGCGGGAAGAGACGCTCAACGAGGCGCTTGTCCGGTACCAGCAGTGGTACGGCGCACCGGCTGCATTTACCCGGGGCACCGTGCATGTAACCGTCCAGCAGAGCCTGTCCGGGC
>NZ_JBAVMX010000067.1:0-7512 GCF_049690535.1 Methanoregula sp.
GGGGGAGTTGTTGATTATGAGAGGTAAGGAAATTCGTCTGGAAAGGATCATGAACCGTAATACGAAAAAAACCGTCATCGTACCGATGGATCACGGGGTCTCTGACGGGCCGATCCCGGGCCTGATCGATATGGGCCAGACCGTGAACCTGATCGCAGATGGCGGGGCAAACGCGGTGATCGGGCATGTGGGGCTTGCGCTGCACGGCCACCGGCAGGGAGGCCGGGACATCGGCCTTATCCTGCACCTGTCGGCAAGCACGAAACTTGCGCCGGACCCAAATGAGAAGGTGCTCGTGAACTCGGTGACAAACGCCTTAAAGATGGGCGCCGACGCGGTCTCGATGCACGTGAACATCGGGGCTGAGTCCGAGGCAAAGATGCTCCAGGACCTCGGGATGGTCGCGGTCGAATGCATGGAATGGGGGATGCCGCTCCTTGCGATGATGTACCCCCGGGGGAAGAACATCAAGACGAACAACGATCTCGACCAGGTGAAGCTCGCCACACGGGTGGCAGCGGAGCTCGGCGCCGATATCGTAAAGACCGTGTACACCGGCGATCCCGAGTCCTTCCGCGAAGTGACACGGGGCTGCCCGGTGCCGGTCGTGGTTGCCGGAGGTTCAAAGACGGATGACCGCACAACATTGGAATTAATAGAGGGCGCGATGGCGGGCGGGGCTGCCGGGATCTCGATCGGCAGGAACGCCTTCCAGCACCGGACACCGGACAAGTTCGTCCGGGCCGCGGCATGTATCGTGCACCAGAACAAGAGCGTCGAGGAAGCGCTCAAAGTCCTCAACGGTTGAGGTGGCAATCATGATTGGAAAAGAAATACGGATCGAGCGGATAATGGACAGGAACACGGGACGGGCCGTGATCATCCCGATGGACCACGGGTTTTCCATGGGCCAGATCGACGGCCTGCTGGACATGACAAAAGTCATCACCGATGTGAGCGAAGGCGGGGCAAACGCGATTGTCCTCCACAAGGGCATGGTCAAGCGCGGGCACCGGCGGCACGGACGGGACATCGGGTTGTTCGTGCACCTCTCGGGCAGCACCTCGCTCAACCCGGACCCGAACGACAAGGTGCTCGTCTGCACCGTGGAGGAAGCGATCGCGCTCGGCGCTGACGGGGTATCCATCCACATCAACCTCGGCGCTCCGAACGAGTCGAAGATGCTTGAGTCCGGCGCAAAGATCGTCCGGGACTGCAACCGCTGGGGCATGCCGCTCCTTGTCATGATCTACCCGAGGGGAAAGGGCATCGACCCGGCCTCGCCCCAGACCATCGGGCAGTGCGTCAGGGTGGCTGAAGAGCTCGGCGCCGACATGATCAAGACCAGTTACCCGGGGAACCCCGAGGCATTTGCCCGGATCACCAAAGCCTGCTCGGTGCCGGTCTTTGTCGCCGGCGGCGAGAAGATAAGCGATCTTGAATCGCTCGAACTGATCCGGGATTCCGTTGCGGCCGGCGGGGCCGGTGTCTGCATGGGGAGGAATGCATTCCAGAGAAACGACACCCGGGCGTTTGTCCACGCCCTCTGCCGGGTCGTGCACAACAAGGTCGACCCGAAGAAGGCGCTGGAGCAGCCTCAATGAAACAGTTCTGGGTGGACTGCCGCCCGTGGAACAAGGATATAGCGACGACCGCGATCGAGAGCGGCGCGGACGCGATCGTCACCGACCGGGCAGAGGACGTAAAGAGGCTCGGGCGGATCACAACGGTCGCACCCGATGGCGACCTCAGACCCGGAACAGATGTCATTGAGTGCAGCATCACGGACAAGGCAAGCGAGAACGATGCGGCAGCGAAAGGAAAGAACCGGATCGTGGTCGTCACGACAAGCGACTGGACGGTCATCCCGCTCGAAAACCTCGTCGCCCAGTCGGACCGGATCGTCGCCGCCGTGAAGGACACGCACGAGGCAGAACTCGCGCTCCACGTCCTTGAGAAAGGCGTGTATGGTATCCTCCTCAAGACTACGGATCCGTCCGTGGTAAAAGCAGTCGCGGCACTCATAAAAAGCCAGGCCGGCACGGTCAGCCTCGTCCCGTTCACGGTCACGAAGATCCAGCCCGTCGGGATGGGCGACCGGGTCTGCGTGGATACCTGCTCGATGCTTGTCGACGGCGACGGCATGCTGATGGGGAACACCTCGTCTGCCATGCTCCTTGTGCACGCCGAGACGCTGGAGAACCCGTACGTCGCGCCCCGCCCGTTCCGGGTGAACGCCGGCGCAGTGCACGCATATATCCTGCTCCCTGACGGGAAGACCGCGTACCTATCTGATCTCTCCATCGGCGGGCAGGTGCTTGTCGCCGACAGCCACGGCGCGGCCCGTTCCGCAATCGTGGGCAGGACAAAGATCGAGCGCCGGCCCCTGCTGCTCGTGGAAGCGAAAGCCGAAGGGAGCGGCGCAAAGGCGAGTCTCATCCTCCAGAACGCAGAGACGATCCGGCTCGTCACTCCCGACGGGAACGCCATATCGGTCGTGAACCTTGCAGCCGGAGATCCTATCCTTGGCTGTGCGCTTGAAAGCGGCAGGCATTTTGGCATGCCGGTCAAAGAGACGATCCGAGAGAAGTGAGCATGAAGGCAGGCATTATCGGCGGAACCGGGAAGATGGGCCAGCTCTTTTGTCCCGTCTTTGAGCGGGCCGGCTACGAGACCCTCGTTTCGGGCCGCTCGACCGCGCTCACGAACGAACAGCTTGCAGAGTCCTGCGACATCGTGATTGTCTCGGTACCGATCCGGGACACCGTCCGGGTCATCGGGGAGATTGCGCCCGTGATGCGGGACGATCAGCTGCTCTGCGATTTTACCTCGCTCAAGGTCGCACCCGTCGCCGCCATGCTCCGGTCAAAGGCGCAGGTGATCGGGCTCCACCCGATGTTCGGGCCGACGGTATCTTCGATTGCCGGCCAGACCATCGTGGTCTGCCCCGCCCGCACGACCGATGCGGCGCTCGACTACCTCGCAGGCATCTTCACCCGCGAAGGTGCGGTCTGCACGCTCGCGACCCCGGAGGAACACGACCGGATGATGGCGGTCGTGCAGGGGCTCACGCACTTTGTCACGATCTGCATGGCCGACACCCTGCGCCGGCTGGGTACCGATATCGGGGCAACCGAGGCGTACATGAGCCCGGTCTACCAGATCGAGCTCGGCCTTGTCGGCCGGCTCCTCTCGCAGGACCCGGCGCTCTATGCCGATATCCTCGAACAGAATCCGTTTGTTCCTGAGGTGATCGCAGCCTGCCGGTCGGCAGCCGGCGACCTTGCAGAGATCGTAACATCGGGCGACCCGGATGCCTTTGCAGAATTTTTCAGGCAGGACACCCGGCACCTCGGCACCTACTGCAAACGCGGGCAGGACCTGACCGATACCCTCATCGAATGCATGGTGAAGAAATGACGGTCATCACGCTCGGCCCCGAAGGGACGTTCTCCCACGAGCTCGCACGAAAACTTGCCTGCGATCCCCTTGTCCTCAAACCCACCATCCACGGCATCTTTGCCGCAGTTGCGGCGGGAGAAGGGGACGGGATCGTGCCCATCGAGAACTCCGAGGCTGGCGCTGTCGGGGAGACCATGGACGGGCTTTCCCACAACAACCTCGCGATCACCGCGGAGATGTACATGCCGATCCACCACAACCTCGCTGCTCTCGTGCCGGCCGATAAGATCCGGGTGATCTACGCCCACCCGCAGACCCACGAGCAGTGCAGCAGGTACATCGAGCGGCTGGCAGTCCCGGTGATCCACACGAGCAGCAACGCCTCCAGTGCCCTTGAGGCAAAGAAGACCCCAAACGCCGGGGCGATCCTCCCGGAATCGGCAGCAGCGATCTATAAGATCCCGATCATTGAACGAAACGTCGAGAACAACCAGGAGAATACGACCCGGTTTGTGAGGATCTCAAAAACCCCCGGGCCCGGCTGCCGGCCCGGCAAGTGCAGCCTCCTCATCGACCCGGACACAGACCGGGCCGGGCTGCTCTATGACCTCCTCGGCGTCTTTGCCCGGCGGGGGATCAACCTGACCCGGATCGAGTCGAGGCCCACCAAACGCGGCATGGGAACGTATGTCTTCTTCCTCGATTATGCCGTGACCGGGCAGACCGACGAGGCACTTTCTGAGCTCATGGCAATTACCACGGTACGAAAACTGGGTTGTTACCCGAAGATCGAGGTACCACCATGATCGTCACCCTCCCCCAGCGGCACGAAATTGACCTCACGGTTGCCGCACCGCCGTCGAAGAGCTACACGCATCGTGCCCTTATCGCCGCAGCCCTTGCCCGGGGCACGAGTACGATCGTCAACCCGCTTATCTCCGACGACACACAGCTCACGATGGCTGCACTCCGCAAGCTCGGCATCCCGCTTGAAGCCGGAGAACGCAGCGTGACCATCGAAGGCTGCGACGGAAAACTGTCCTGCCCGCCGGGCACCGTGCTCGACCTCGACAACTCGGGCACCTCGCTGCGCCTGCTCGCGTCCACGGCACTGCTCTGCGATAACCCGGTCACGTTCACCGGAAGCGCCCGTATGCAGGAGCGGCCGGTCGGCCCGCTTGCCGGCACCCTTTCCGATCTGGGAGGAATGGTCGTATTCGCAAAAAAGCCCGGGTATCCCCCGCTCACCATCGGTGGCCGCCTTCTCGGCGGAAGCGCCACAATAGACGGGTCATCGAGCAGCCAGTTCGCCTCTTCGGTCCTGATGGCCGCCCCCTATGCCCACCACGAGGTCACGCTCTCGATCACGGGAACTCCCGCGTCGCAGTCCTATCTCGATATCACGGCCGGGGTCATGACCGATTTCGGCGCCGTGATCCGGCGCGAAGGCTACCGGCAGTTCGCAGTCAGTAACCAGGATCATTACACCGGCCACACGTACGTCATCGAAGGGGACTACTCGTCGGCCTCGTATTTCTTTGCGCTCGCGGCGATCTGCGGCGGCAGGGTGGCAGTCACCGGCCTCAACCCGGAATCCGTACAGGGAGACCGGCTTTTCCTTGATGCGCTCCGGAAGATGGGCTGCGATGTCACGTACGCCCACGACGGGGTCATGGTCGAACATGAAGGCCCCCTTACCGGGATCACCATCGACATGTCCTCGGCCCCCGACACAGTCCAGACGCTCTGCATGGTTGCAGCCGTGGCAAAGACCCCCACCATGATCACCGGCATCGGCCATCTGAAATACAAGGAGAGCGACCGGCTTGACGTCACAGTAAAGCGCCTGCGCCAGCTCGGCTGTGTCGCAAACACCGGCGAAGACCGGATCATCATCCAGCCGGCCGCACTCCACGGCGGCACCATCGACCCGGCAAACGACCACAGGACCGCGATGAGCTTTGCCGTCCTTGGTCTTGGGGTCGGCGGGGTGACGATCTCCGGTGCGGAGTGCGTGAACAAATCGTTCCCGGGGTTCTGGGATGCAATCAAAGGAGTGATGGAATGAAGCGGATCGTGCTTTTCGGCTACCGTGGGACCGGAAAGACCGGCATCGGCGCCATCCTTGCCCGGCGGCTGAATGTACCGTTTGTGGACACCGATGCCCTCATCGAACAGAAAAGCGGCCGCACGATCCCCGAGATCTTCAAAAATGACGGGGAGGCACGGTTCCGTGCGCTGGAACGCGACGTGATCGTCGGGCTCCCCGTCGGCGACTGTGTTGTCGGTACCGGCGGCGGCGCCGTGACGGACCCGGCAAACATGGAACACCTCCGGGCCGGAAGCGTATGCGTGCTCCTGACTTCAGACATCGGGACCATCCAAAAAAGGCTCCAAAAGAGCCCCCGCCCGCCGCTCACCAGCCTGCCCCCGGAAGAAGAGATTGCGCAGGTGATGTCCCGCCGGCGCTGGCAGTACGCCGCAGCGGCAGACTTCTGCGTGGACACAAGCACGACATCGACGGAACAGGCGGCAGGCCGGATCCTCTCCCTTCTCGAACAGGGTACCGTCCCCCCGCAGGTGCAGGAGGCGGCGTTCCGGTGGTTTGCAACCGACGCTCCCGGAGCACCCGAACTCCACCGGCTTGAATCCCTGCTGACCAGTCCCGATCGCGATGTGCAGACCCGGTTCCTCGGTATCGCCGGCTACCCCTGTTCCCACAGCAAAAGTCCCCTGCTCTTCAACCGGCTCTTCGAGAGATACAACCTGAACTGCCATTACACCCGGTTTGAAAACCCATCGATCGCTACGATCCTGCAGGTAGCCCGCGACATCGATGCAAAAGGGCTCTCGGTTACCATTCCCTTCAAACGGAGTGTGATGCCATATCTCGATGAGATCGATGATGATGCGGCACAGCAGATCGGGGCGGTTAACACGGTGGTCTTTTCCTGCGGGGCTGCGCAGGGTTACAACTCGGACTGGCTGGGCATACAAAAACCCCTTACCGGCTTTTCAGGCACCCGTGCAGTGCTGCTTGGTGCCGGGGGCGTCGCCGCAGCGGCTGCCTACGCGCTCACGAACCTGGACATGGAGGTCACGATCCTGAACCGGACACCGGAGAGAGCACGGACGCTCGCGGAGCAGTTCGGCTGCCGGTGGCGGACGTGGAACGCTTTTGACTGGATAAACCCGGATCTGGTCGTGAACGCGACCTCTCTTGGCATGCAGCCGGATACGAGGAGCCCGCTGCGTGACGATCAGCTCAAAAAGGAGATGACCGTATTTGATCTTGTGTACACACCTCCGGTAACCCCCCTGATTGCGGCTGCACGAAAAGCCGGCTGCACAACCATCACCGGTACCGAGGTCTTTATCTACCAGGCACGGGAGCAGTTCCGGCTCTTCTTTGGGATCGATGTGCCCGATACAGTCATCAGGGAGATACTGGCATGAACACCTTTGGCAAAAATTTCGCAGTCACGACATTTGGCGAGAGCCATGGACCGGCCGTGGGCGCCGTTATCGACGGGTGCCCGGCCCGTCTCGGATTATCACCGGCCGACATCCAGCCGCTCCTCGACCGGCGCCGGCCGGGCACGTCTCCGCTCATGTCGGCCCGGAGCGAGAGCGATACGGTCGAGATCCTCTCGGGAGTGTTTGAAGGACAGACGACCGGCGCGCCCATCGCGCTCCTGGTGAAAAACCGGGACGTGCATTCCGGGGACTACGAGGCGCTCCGGGAGAAATTCCGGCCCGGCCACGCGGATTTCACGTACCAGGAGAAGTACGGTATCCGGGACCACCGGGGCGGCGGCCGGAGCTCGGGCAGGGAAACGGTCGGCCGGGTCGCAGCCGGGGCCGTGGCGCTGAAGTACCTCGCGACAAAAGGGATCGCGGTTACCGGCCGGATCGTGTCCGTGCATGGCAAAACCGCCCCTCATGAGATCGAACATGAGATCCTCGCGGCAAAAGCGGCCGGGGACTCGGTCGGCGGGATCGCGGAGATTGTGGCCACCGGCTGCCCGACCGGCCTCGGTGACCCGGTCTTCGGGAAACTTGACGCGGCAATCGCCGGCGCCATGATGGGGATCGGCGCGGTCAAGGGGG
>NZ_JBAVMX010000068.1:0-9561 GCF_049690535.1 Methanoregula sp.
CGGGAGGCCAGCAGCAGCGGGTTGCTGTTGCACGGGCGCTTATTAACGATCCGGATATCCTTCTCTGCGATGAACCGACAGGAAATCTCGATTCAAAGACCGGCGCGAGTATCATGGAACTCATGACGGAACTCAACAGGAAAGGCTCGACCATCATCGTTGTCACCCATGACCCCCACGTTGCCAGTTACACGAACCGGACGATCCGGATTGTGGACGGGAGAATTGAAGAATGAGCACCATATTCTGGGAGATCTCCAAACGAAATATCCGGATCCACATGCTGCGCTCGAGCCTTGCGATGCTCGGGATCATCATCGGTGTCGTCGCCATCGCATCCATGGGTATCCTCGGGAACAGCATGGTGCAGGTGGTTTCCGCGAGCCTTTCTTCCGTCGGAGACAGCGTGATTGTTATGCCATATGTCGGCGGGGGCACGCACTTTGGCGGCGGGGGCGGGAGCTCGGCGAACCTGGTGCTCACCGACCAGAATTATCAGCAGATCAAACGCGTGGTCGCCCCGAACGTGGCGATTCCTGTTCATTCGACATCGGAACACATGAAAGTGGGCGTCGGAAGCGACGACATTGTGGCGACTATTTACGGGCTCCCGCCGGACAAGACAAAAGACCTACTCCCCGATCTCGAAGCCGGGGACTACAACAACGGGAACTCTGGCTGCCTTGTCGGATCGACGTTCGCAACGGATCATAACGTCAAGGTTGGTTCGCGGATTTCCATCGGGACCGACGGGCAATACGGCACGCTCAGGGTGACCGGTATTATCAAGGAGCGGGGGATGAGCTTTGATATCAGTACCGATAGTGCCATTGTCGTGACGCAGGACTGGTTTGAAAATACCTACAATGATAAGGATCAATACAGCGAAGTGGTCGTGAAGGTCACCAGCGGCGATACGGCAGATGTGAAGACCACCATCGAAAACCAGCTCAACCGGAATATTAAAGAAAAGACCGTATCCGTGATCGACAGCAAAGCAACGCTAGCCACCATTTATCAGACGTTTGGCACGATCACGACCTTTGTTACGGCCATCGGTGGTATCTCGATGCTTGTTGCCGGGGTCTCCATCTTCAATATCATGATGATGTCAGTGAACGAGAGGATTAAGGAGATCGGGATCATGCGCAGCATTGGCACCCAGAAAAAAGAGGTGATGAGTATGTTCATCTACGAGGCTGCCATTATCGGTGTCACCGGGAGCCTGATCGGGGGGTTCATCAGCGTCCTTGCCGGATACGCGATAAGCTCCCTGATGCTCAAGACTACGGAGTACCTCTTTACAGTGTCGAGCATGATGTCCGTTGTCGAGGGCGTCGGGTTTGGGATCATCATCTGCATTCTCTGCGGGTTATACCCTGCCTGGCAGGCGGCAAACCTCAATCCGATCGATGCCCTGCGGCACGAGTGAACTTCTTTTTTGAAGGGATACTTCTATTACCGGCCGGGTATACCCTCCTCTTATATGGCGAGGCCTGCATCCATGGTGGATTGTTGCGATATTGACTGGAACGAGGTCTGGAAGGCCCGGCAGGACCGATACGATGCCGCACAAATCGCCGGAGATACTTCGCATGACTGGGACAGAAAGGAGAACGCGGACCGGTACGCGGCACAGTCTGTCGGTGAATTCGAAAAACGCGTCAGGATGACCATGGACGGCCTTGCAGTCAGCCGTGCGACACGGGTGCTTGACATAGGATCCGGACCGGGGACGCTCGCGATCCCGCTTGCAGCAAAGGTACGGGAGGTCACTGCAGTAGAACCCGGAGCAGGGATGATAGCGGCGCTCAGGGAACGGGCAAACAAAGAAAGGATCACAACCATTACCTGTATCAAGAAGAGGTGGGAGGACGTGGATCCCACCCACGACCTTGCCGGGCCGTATGACCTTGTAATTGCCTCGCTCTCCCTCACGATGCACGATATTCGTAAGGCCGTGCAGAAGATGGACGCGGTCTCGTGCGGTGAGGTCTGCCTGTACTGGTTCGTGGACCTGCCATTCTGGGAGCGGGTGCACGCAGACCTTGCCCCGCCACTTCACGGGAGCCCCTATTATCCCGGACCAAAAGCGGACTGCCTCTGGAACGTCTTGTACCAGACAGGAATCTATGCAAATGTCGAGATGCTCCCGCTGGACAAGGAGTACCGTTTCCCGTCCCGGGAGGAGATGACGGCATTTTTTAAAAGGAGGTTCGGTGTGACGACCGAAAACCAGGAGCGGGTGCTGGAGTCGTACCTTTTACCGTTTGTACAGCAGGATGGTGCCGATTTCGTGATCTCCGGCACATCGACGTTTGCGAAGATCTGGTGGAGAAAGGAAAAGTGAGGCATCGAAACGGGGTTCGCCTCCTTCCAAGGCATCCGGTTTTTTAAGGGTCTACCGCGGGTGCTGAACCCCGGGTCTCATGACCCCGCATCCATGAAAGAACGCCGGCAATACCGATTATAATGACTGCCGCCAGGAGGGCAGCATCGATCCCCCGTATGAATGCATCGGAAACTCCGCCCACGAGATTGGTGGTGCCGATGAAGACCTCGAATGCCACATCCCTCGGAATTGAGGCGGCAGAGACCGTGATGGCGATCACAAAGCTTCCCAAGATCCCGGTATTCTGCATAGTCCGGAGGATACCGGATATTCCGCCGTAGGACCCCTCCGGGGCATTTGCCATGACGGCACTGTTATTGGAGGGAAAGAACATTGCCGTCCCGAGGCCGGAGACGCCCGATGCGACCAGCACCTCCCAGAGCGGGGTATCAACCCTGAAGGTCACATAGATGAGCGTGGCAATGATGAGCATCACGGTCCCGGAGGTTGCGAGCGCCCGTGCCCCGTACCGGTCGGAAAGCTTTCCCATATATGGCGAGAGCAGGCTGCCCACGACATATCCTGGCGTGAGGAGGAGGGCGGCATCGAGGGGTGATAGGGCCCGGATGCCCTGCAGGTACATCGTGATAAGGAACACCACCGACAGGTACCCGAGGCTGAGGAAAAATGCCGCCAGCATGGAATATCTGAGAATCCGGTTGTGCAGTGCAGAAAAATCGATGATAGGTCGTTCTGTCCGCCGTTCGAAAAGGACGAAGATTACAATGAAGACCAGACCGATACAGAATGCGGCAATATTCAGGGCTGCAGTCCCCTCGGTCGCAAAGTCCACTCCGGCAAATGACAGAAAGGTGAGCGCAGCACCAAGTAGGATCATACCGGTGATATCAAGCCTGGCATGCACCCGGGAGTTATCTGTCAGGTACCGGAAGCCGAGAATGGTAGCCGCGATGCCGATGGGGATATTGATGAAGAATATGTATTCCCAGCCGAAGTAGGTCGTGATGATCCCGCCAAGCACGATGCCGAGCATGGCGCCGCTTGTCCAGCCCAGCGAGATGTATCCGAACGCAGTCCCCCGCACGTTGGGCGGAAAGGTATCGGCGATGATCGCCCCGCTGTTCGCCTGCATCAGTGCCCCCCCGACTGCCTGTATACCTCTTGAGGCGATCAGCCAGTAGATACCGGGGGAGAGGCCGCAAAATAACGACCCGAGTGTGAATATCCCAAACCCGGCATTGAACATCCGGCTCCTTCCATAGATGTCACCGATCCGGCCAAGCTGGGTGGTGCAGACGGCGACCACAAGCAGGTAGATCAGGATCATCCAGAGCGTGGTGATGAAAGCCGCATGAAGTGATTCTGATATGGTGGGAAAGGCGAGAATAACGATCGTGGAATCGAGCGATCCCATGAGCGTACCAAGCATGAGGACGGATATGATGACCTTCTGCTTTGTGTCCATGCGGTATCTATTGGAACATTACCGCGAAGGGTTAATGTACCTGTCGAAGGGGTACAACGAGAGGATATATTTATATTAATATACGTGGCATTGCCCACCATGCCACTCAAAGAGCAGATCATGGAAGTCATCGGTGGACCCCATGTTGCGGCGGTTGCCACGCTGGACGGGAAGCTGCCGGCCGTGCGGTTCATGGTGCTTGCCGGCTTTCCCGACATGACTTTTGTCGGGGCGACGATGAAAGCTTCGAAAAAGGTTGGGCAGCTGAAGAAAAACCCTGACACGGCCCTTGCCATCTGGTCGGGAAAGGAATACTCTGACCCGTATGTCGATATCATCGCAAAAGGTACTATCCACGATGATGTTGCGACCAAGAAGAAATACTGGAACCCAATGTTCGAGCAGTTCTTCAAAACGCCGGAAAATCCCGACTTCGTCGTCCTCGTGTTTACCGCGGGCGAGATAACGTACCACGGGAAGAATATGTCAAGTATGGAAGTCTGGAAACGCTAAAAACGATTCCGCTAACCAGATTATTCAGACGGCTGATCCATCGCATCCGGCTACCGGAGGGATGGGTCACAGAAATAACCTGAAATGGCAGTTAAGGACAGTGTGACATTTTGGCCACTGTAAAAAAATGGGAGAATCGGGAGATGTTTTAGAAAATTTCCCGTCACCAGGAATGCTGTAAAAAAAGGGACCGTGTGACAGGACGGTGTATTCAGTTCCCGCCAGCCCGTCTGATCCTTTCCATCGCATCTTTAAGCCGGTCCATCGAGGCGGCATACGACAGCCGGATCCAGCCGGGAGCATCAAATGCACTGCCCGGGGTTGCAGCCACGTGTCCCTCTTCGAGCCACCGGGTAGCAATTGCCATATCGTCGCCATCTACTTTTACGAAGGCATAGAATGCTCCGTCGGCGGGAGCGGTCTTGTACCCCATACGGTTCAGTTCGGCGATAATGTATTTTCTCCGGCCGTCGAATTCCCTGCGCATTTCTTCGACGCAGCGCTGGTCACCCTTAAGTGCCGCAACTGCTCCCCACATGGTAAACGTGGTTGCCTGCGATACCGAGTGCTGCTGCACCTTGGACATCTCTTTGATGATCCTTACGGGTGCCACAGCGTACCCGAGACGCCACCCGGTCATTGCGTAGGCCTTCGAGAAGCCATTGATGGTGATCGTCCGTTCCGCCATATCCCCGATGGCAGCAAGCGAGATGTGCTCTTTACCGTATACCAGTTTCTCATAGATCTCATCGGACATCGCGTAGAGATCAAAATCCTGGCAGAGATCAGCGACAAGGTTCATGGACTTTTTATCGAATACTGCCCCTGACGGGTTCGATGGCGAGTTCACCACGATCATCTTGGTGCGGGGGTTTACCCGTTCGAGAAGTGAGTCGTCAAGCTGGAAAGTCTGCTGGTTGACTGCGTGCTTGACAATCTTCCCGCCCGCCATCTGGACACAGGGCTCGTACGAGACCCAAGCCGGCGTGAGAAGAAGGACTTCATCCCCTGGATTTAAGGCCGCCTCCATCCCCTCATATATGGCGTCCTTGGCACCGCAGGTGACGATTACCTGCTCGGGCTTGCAGGGGAACTTGTTCTCTGTTGTGATCTTTTCACTGACCGCAGAAAGCAGTTCAGGGATGCCGTTGCTGGGCGCATAATGCGTCTCTCCCCGGTTCAGGGCGTCGATGCAGGCATCTTTGATGTGTTTAGGGGTGTCAAAGTCCGGCTCACCGATCGAGAGGCTGATGACATCGATACCCTCCCGCTGCATCTTCTTTGCCCGGTTGGATATTTCGATTGTCGCGGACGGGGCAATCGCCGCAACCTTCTCCGAGAGCGGCCTCATTGTAATCGTTTGACAAGTTTTACGGCTGATTCAACGGCGCGCTTTGCGTAATCGATCCGCTCGTTCGCTTCAAGCCGGCTCATGCCGGGCCCGGAGATGCCAAGTGTTACCGGCTTCCCGAACTCCAATGAGAGGTCGATGATCTTCCGGGCCGCATGCTGCACGACGATCTCGTCATGCTGGGTCGCCCCTTCGATCACGCAGCCGATGGTGACAACGGCATCAACCTTTCCGGCTGCAAGCATCTTTTTTATGGCAAGTGGCATGTCAAAGGCACCCGGTACGTACAGGCACTCGGTCACTTCTGCACCGAGGAATGCGGCATGCTCCCGTGCCTCGATCTCCATCATATACGTGATGTCACGGTTGAACTCCGCGACGACAAATCCCAGTTTTGTCGGTTTTGTATCACACATCGTTGATCAACTCATGTTTGCGGTATTACCCAGTTGTTCCGTATGTATCCTGCAATTCCTCTTATAATCGGTTTTTTTCACCGGGCGCACATAACAGAGACTGCATCCGCTGATTGCGATAAAGATACGATCATCTTCTTTTTAAAGGTAATTACGGGAGTTTTACCGTATAACAGGCCTTCTTTTCATATCTGCCAGTCCCCCGGGTGAAACTCCTGCATCTGAAGAAACGCGTTGTGGGGTTCACAGGAGTGGTCATGAGGGTACACTCCCCACACCACTGGTGTAAAACGGTTACAAAAAAAAGAGAGAACTGCCCCGGGGGATGTCGGGATTTTTGCCTCACAACTCCCTGCCACCAGATCGTCGGGAACCCCGGTTTTGTTTCCTGATAGCGAGGAGAAAGACAACAGCGATTACAATCAGGATAATTATCACAACCAGAATGAGCATCCCGGAAGATCCATTTGCCGCTGATGTTGCCGCTGATCCGCTTACGGCAGAGGTTTCTGATGCAGCGGGAGCTGATGTCGTGGTTGCAGGGGTTAACTCCGGAACGGTTGTCGTAGTTGCATAGGTCATCGCTTGGACCGTGGTTGCCGGTACTGCTGATACGGTGATGTACCCGCTCTGGGTTAGGGTATTGCTGCCATCTGCATTGGTTGCCGTAAGTGCTACGGCGTAGGTACCGGCACTCGTATACGTGTGGGAGGGGTTTTGCAGGGTTGATGTATTCCCATCGCCAAACGACCATGCCCACGATGTCGGGACATTCGTGGACTTGTCGGTGAACTGGACAGTAAGAGGAACACTTCCCTGTGTCACATCTGACGTGAAAGACGCACCCGGGAGATTTGATCCAGAATTTACAACGATATAGTCCGATTCGGTCGTTACATTGCTCCCCGCTGAATTATACGCGGTCAATCCGACGGAATAGGTGCCGGCGGCGGTATAGGTATAGACAACGTTCTGGTCTGACGAGGTCCCGCCATCCCCAAACGACCATGACCAATTGGTGGGAGAATTTGTTGAAGTATCCGTGAAACTGACTGAAAGTGGCGCAGGCCCGGTGGTGATGTTTGCCGTGAATGATGCAACAGGGAGGGCGGGACTGACCGTAATATAATTGGTCTCGGTCACGGTGTTACTGCCGGCAGTATTGGTTGCTGTGAGGGTAACGGTATAGGTACCGGCCACAGTATAGGTATGGGATGGATCTTGGACGTTTGATACCCCACCGTCGCCAAACGACCATACCCAGGAGGTTGGCGTATTTGCGGAAGAATCGACAAACTGGACTGCCAGGGGTATATTTCCGGAGGTTGCCGTCGCTTCGAATGCAGCAGCCGGAACCGCAGCCACCTTGCTGACCGTAATATATCCGGTCTGGGAGATTGTGTTACTGCCTGCCGCATTGGTTACCGTAAGGGTAACGGTATAGGTACCGGCGGTGGTATACGTGTGGGACGGGTTCTGGAGGGTAGATGAACCTCCGTCACCAAACGACCACAGCCATGTGGTCGGGGCGTTTGTGGAGGAGTCTAAGAACTGAACTGGCAGCGGTGAGGTTCCCGAGGTCACTGTCGCCACAAAATTCGCGACAGGTGCAGCAGCTGATTTGGTGACCGTAACGTATCCGGCCTGGGTAACCGTGTTACTGCCTGCGGAATTTGTCACCGTAAGGGTAACCGTGTAGGTACCGGCCAATGTATACGCATGGACAGGACTTTGTATCGTTGAAATACCCCCGTCACCGAATGACCATACCCAAGAGGTCGGGGCGTTCGTGGATTCATCGAGGAAGAGCACAGCGAGTGGCGCTGTTCCCGAGGTTGCATTTGCCGCAAACGCTGCCGCCGGGGCTGATATCGCAGACGCCGGAAAGACACACAGCAGAGCGGCGATAAAAAAGGAAACGCCCATGAGCAGGGGGATTTTCTTCATAATATTCCTCCCACGGAGTGAGAACATGAATATGGAGCGGGAAGTGAGTGGAACATATGTACACCTTCAAAAGACCCCTCGGTCTTGTAGCAATCTTTTTGAGAGGTCAGATAATTGGGATTTCCGGATAAAATTGTTCCAACCCGGAGAAGCATTTCCCCGATAGCATCCTTTCCGATTACTATCTGAAGCATAATGTAATGTATGCGTGACATTTAATTAAATATCGCAGAAAGTTACGGCTGATACCGAAGCAGAAATTCCCATCAGGAGACGTATTTTTGAAGATCTGTCAGAATCAGTACCGATAAAAAAATTCTTTTTAAATCGGTAAGAGGGTCCCTACCTGTGGGCAGGGCCGGCATCCGGAAATCCCTGGCGCTGGCCGGTGCCGGCGTCTCTGGTGAGGGCTTCGGGGTGAAGGACGAGTTTTACCGCGTTCTCGGCATGCTCCCGGGTGCGCTGTTCGGCAAGCCACGCGAGTTCCGCATCGTCATTTGCCTCGTCCTCATGCACGAAGACCTCAATGATGTGGTGGTTCGTCATGAGCTGGCACATGATGAGCCCCTGCGATGCCTCGTGGGCGCAGAGCTTGTCCTTCTCCTTGCCGCCCGGCATCCCGAGAGCCATCACGATCTCACACCGGCGTTCTTCGATCAGTTTCTTGCAGGCGACCGGCAGGTCTTTTATGCCCGGGACGGTCACCCGTTCGATCGCTACGCTCGCGTGCTTTTTGAGCTCGCCGATGGCGATCGCTCCCATGTTGACGCGTGAGAAGGTGGTGTCAGCAACACCAACCCTCATCCCAGCACCTCGGCTGCCGCCTCAACACCGTCGCCCTTGACCTTATAGCCGGCTTTTTTGAGACCGTGCTGGGTCGCGGCGAGGGTCGCGAGGATCTCGGGGGCACCCACGGCGCCCATGGTACCGATGCGGAAGATCTTACCCTTGAGGTGGTCCTGGCCGCCGGCGATAATAATGCCCATCTTCTTTATTGTTGCCCGTACATCGTCGTCCTTGATGCCCTCGGGGTACGAGACTGCGGTGACGGTCGTGGCATACTCGTGCTTCGCGTCGAGTTTGGGGAACAGGGAAAGGCCCCATGCTTGTGCGGCGGCCCGAACAGATTTCGCCATCTTCTGGTGGCGGGCAATCCGGTTCGCAAGTCCTTCTTCCTCTATCATCAGGCATGCCTCGCGAAGTGCCAAAAACAGCGGGACCGCCGGGGTGTACGGGGTCTCCATCGGTTTCCCGGCGGCGCTCTTCTTGTACGCGGCAAGGTCGAGATAGTAGGGCGGGTTCTTCGTGAGCCGTTCCCATGCCCGGCTGCTCACTGCAACCGCGGCAAGCCCCGCCGGGGCGGCAAGGCACTTCTGCGAACCGACGATGGCGACATCGACGCCCCACTTGTCGGCTTCAAAAACATCGCCGCCAACAGAGGTGATGCCGTCCACGATAAAGAGTGCGTCGTGCTTGTGGGCCAGTCTTCCGACCTCCGCTGCCGGGTTCTTGATCC
>NZ_JBAVMX010000069.1:0-4923 GCF_049690535.1 Methanoregula sp.
TAGCGCTGATCAATTCCCGCCGGGACCTCGCGGGATGCAATATCAGGCACCATATTGAACAGTGCCTCGCCCGGTCCCCGGACCCGGGCCGGGCGGGAGACCGGATCTACGAATTTTTCGAGGTGGATGGCCGGCTCATCTACGCGGAAGGCGTCGATGCCGGCATCGATTGCGATCTCGTGATCTTTCTCTCGCGCCACTCCAGTATCAACCCGGTACCCATTCTTACCGTCCACGTAACCGGGAATTACGGCGTGGCAGAGCTGGGTGGCGACCCCCGCACGCTCGCACCCGCTGCGCCTGAGATGATGCAGGCAACCCTGCGGGCGCTTGCCCGGCACTGTCCCGAGGGGTATCAGGTCTCCTATGAGGTGACCCACCACGGCCCGACAGGACTTGCGCATCCCTCGTTCTTTGTCGAGATCGGCAGTACCGGGAAGGAGTGGGGAGACCCGGTCGCCGGCCTGGCCGCTGCAAAAGCCGTGCTCGGTGCAGAACCGGTCAATCCCATCCCGCTTGTTGGCATTGGCGGGACCCATTACGCTCCCCGCGAGACCGCAATTGCCCTTGCCACCCGGGGAGCGTTCGGGCATATCGCCAGTTCCCGCCGGCAGGTCGCCGCACTGGACAAAGAGATGGTGCAGGCAATGATTGAAAAGAGCGGGGCAGTTGCTGCTTACATCGACCGGAAAGCGGTGTCCCGTCCCGACCTTGAACGGCTGACTGCGATCCTCGACTCCCTTGCGGTCCCCCGGTTGTCCGAAAGCGAGATTGCAGCACTCGGGCATGTATCGTGGGAAACCTACGGTGCCGTACGGGCACAGGCTGCTACGGTCTCGCCCCACGCCCGGTGCTTTATCCATGCCCTTTCCGGCACCGGCCCGCTTGCGGTCATCTCCCTTGACCCGGTGCTGCTTGCAGAAACAAAAAAAGCCGATGAACCCGCGCTGATCCACGGCATTTCGCCGCTTTCCGTGGTGCACCTGACCAATGAGGACAACGTTCTGCTCCCGCAGTTTGTGGTTTTTCGTAAAGATTCTTCGGAAATAATAAATGCTTTAAATACGTTGTGCGTAAAAATCATACGTAGTAAGGAAATCACCGCGACGGAACGTGATTGCCTGATCATCAGCAAGGTCCGGTTCGACCCCCAAAAAGCGCGCGAGCTTGGAGTCCCGGCCGGGCCTGCATACCGTCAGCTTGCTCTTGGGCAGACCGTGGAGCATGATGGACGGGTAATCCTGCCGGAAATGGTATCAGTCCGTACTGAAACAAAGATCCACATCCCGGGACTGGAGAAGAATTCATGAGGTCGATTGTTGAAGAGGCACTCACAAAAGCAAGGGACGAGACTGCATCCCCATCGCAGAATAACGAGGATCTTGATCAGATCTTAAGCGAACTCAAGACCGAGATCACCGTGATTGGCTGCGGTGGCAGCGGCTCCAACACCATCACCCGCATGATGGAAGAGGGTATCCACGGCGCAAAACTTATCGCCCTCAATACGGATGCCCAGCACCTGATCCGGACGCATGCCGACCAGCGCATGCTGATCGGCCGACAGCGGACCCGTGGCCTCGGCGCCGGGTCTATCCCGCAGATCGGGGAGGAAGCCGCGCTTGAGAACGAGCAGGATATACGGGCTGCCGTATCCGGCAGCGATATGATCTTTATCACGGCCGGCCTTGGCGGCGGCACCGGGACCGGTTCCGCTCCTGTCGTGGCAAAAGCTGCCCGGGAAGAAGGTGCACTCACGATCGCGGTCGTTACCCTGCCATTTGCCTCTGAGGGTGCGATACGGATGGAAAATGCGGAAGCCGGCCTCGAACGTCTCCGGGATGTGGCGGATACGGTCATTGTCGTCCCGAACGACCGTCTGCTTGAAGTCGTCCCCAAGCTTCCCCTGTCAGCAGCGTTCAAGGTTTCTGACGAAGTCCTCATGCGGGCGGTCAAGGGCATCACGGAACTCATAACGATGCCTGGCCTCGTGAACCTGGACTTTGCCGATGTGCGCACGGTCATGGAGCGCGGCGGCGTCGCCATGATCGGGATGGGAGAGAGTGACAGTGAGGACAAGGCAATCGACTCGGTGAAAAAGGCGATCCGTTCCCCGCTTCTGGATGTTGACATATCGGGTGCAACTGCCGCACTCGTGAACGTGGTCGGCGGCCCTGACATGACGATGGCGGATGCGGAGGGTGTGGTGCAGGAAGTCTATTCCCGTGTCGACCCGAACGCCCGGATCATCTGGGGTGCACAGGTTGACCCGACGATGCAGAACAAGATGCGGACGCTTCTAGTGGTCACGGGCGTACGGTCGTCACAAATATATGGTCGCAATGAGAAGCTTACCCCCAAAGTACAGAAACAGTATGAGATCGATTTTCTCAAGTGAGCAGTTATGGAAATTTCAAAACCTGATATCAAAGTGAATGTGCACGAGGAGTTATTCCGCAAATACTTCCGTGTCCTGAAACTCGCGCGCACTCCCACCCGTGAGGAGTTCACAAAGATTGCGACCGTCGCGGCAGCCGGTGTCCTCCTCATCGGGCTGATCGGATTTATCATCTACCTGATCTTCGACCACAAGACGCTGCTGGGATTCTAGATCCTGATTGCCATGACTCCGGAACCTATTCCCGCATCGCCAGCGCCATCAGTACCTGCCGCTCCAGAGGTCTTCAATAACCGGATCTTCGCGATAAAGACGACCTCCAAGCAGGAGCGTACGGTTGCTGACAATATTTTAAAGGCTATTGAGATGAAGGCGACCGATATCAAGGTCACCGCGATTATTGTCCCAAACGAACTTCAGGGCTACGTCCTTGTCGAGACCCCCGAGCAGCGGAACAGGATCGAGCAGCTCGTGGAAATGACTGCCCATGCCCGTGCAGTCGCAAAGGGTCAGACCACGCTTGCAGAAGTGGGGCATTTCCTGATCCCGAAACCCGTCGTGGCCGGTATCGATGAGGGCACGATTGTCGAACTGATCGCCGGGCCGTTCAAGGGTGAGAAGGCTGTGGTCAAGCGTGTTGACTCGGCAAAAGAAGAGATCACCGTTGAGCTGTACGAGAGTGTCGTACCGATCCCGATTACTGTTCGTGGGGATAACGTGAGGGTCGTTGAGAAGATCAGCGACCGCTGAATCTTTTTTCGTGTTTTAACCGTTCCCGGTACCGGGAACCCGGGCGCCTTGATCTCCCGTGTTCGGTTTTGATCCTGAAGATGTGTTATTCTGCCACCCCACCCGCCTGCAGCCTGAACAGGTGTCCCCGACCGTTTGCTTCTGCACGGAAAACTGCGCGGGTTCAACAATTCAGCTGATGGATGGTGATGTACTGATAACCTGCATCTTGAACCTGTTCGTCATGCCGTAGGGGTTCAGTATGCCGGAAAGGTGCACCTGGCAGGTAATCTCTTCATTGCATGCAAAGAGGGAACGACCATATATTTTATATTACAAAAAGTAAAATATACTTTACAAGGTGAGCGTTCACAGTGGCTCTCATCAATAAACCATCGTAAGGGAGTATATCCGAATGAAACTATCAAAGAATAGTATTATTCTCGTACTTGCCGCGGCAATACTTGTTGCCGGGGTCGTTATTGCAGGATGCACACAGGCGGGCGACAGTGGCTCGGGCTCCTCGGGAACCAGCCAGCAGGTGTCGCCCACCGATACCGGGACCGGCTCAACGTCTGATAACGGTGGATCGCAAACGGGAAGTGCCTCCGGGTCCGGCATGGGAGCCAACCCCTCCTCTGGTAATGGCGGATCATACGGTGGCAGTTACTCCGGCAACACCAGCAGGCAGTACCAGGGACAGAGTTTCCTGACCAACGATACCCTGCTCAACGCGGCAGCCGCCCAACTGGGTGTCTCCGAACAGGACCTTAAAACTGCCCTGACCCCTGCAAACGGGGCGCGGCTGAACATAACCGACGCGGCACAACAGCTAGGCGTGACCCCGCAGCAGCTCAGGTCAGCGCTCGGATTTGGTGCCTACGGCGGTTATCATGGTAACCGTACCGCTGCAATGGCAACAACGGGATCCGGTCAGTAACCGGATGCCGTGATATCAGGCAAATATCTTTTTTCATGCGACGGCTGGCAGGACCTGTCAGTCCGGCGGACCGGGTGCTCATGTGAAGAACACCGCGTACCCTGATTTCAAATCAATACCTTTATCATAGTTATTCTCCGATTCCCCTCCAACAGGAGCGATCAGAGATGAAAGTCATCGGAGTGAACGCAAGTCCCCGGGGAAAGGACAGTAATACCCTCAGGCTGGTAAACGCCGTCCTTGCCGGTGCAAAGGACAATGGCGCAGAAACGGAATACGTGGATCTCTACACGCTGCACATCGGGTACTGCACTGCCTGCGGCACCTGCTATGCAAAAGGGGAGTGTACCCTGCTCGACGATTTCTCGGATCTTTTTGACCGGCTGATGAATGCCGATGGGATCGTGCTTGGCGCACCCAACTATATCGATTCTGTGCCCGCCCCGATGAAAGCATTCTTTGACCGTATGGCGGACGCCATCCACTGCCAGATGCTGACGGGAAAGTTCGGGTGTTCTGTCTGCACTGCAGGGGGAGCCGGCGAGACCGAGGTTGTCGGGTACATGAACAAGGTACTCGCAACGCTTGGCGCTAATGTCGTCGGAGGCATCGGTGTTGCAATCGGGCGGGACCCGGCAGCACTGGGAAAAGCCGAAGTGGATGCCCGGGGACTGGGAAAGACACTGGTCCGGTCCATCCAGGGTGAAATCACCTACCCGGAACAGGACGAGATCCACCGGCAGAAAAGGGAGTACTTCTGCCAGCTCGTGAAGTACAACAAGGATAAATTCGCCCATGAGTACGAATGGTACGAGCAGATGGGCTGGATGAAATAAGCCGGGTGAACGGGCATGAA
>NZ_JBAVMX010000070.1:0-25632 GCF_049690535.1 Methanoregula sp.
CTCAAGGGCTGTCACCGGCATCCCGGCGACCCGGGCAAAATCAGTATCAAGGGTAATCGCGACCCATTCCTTCCAGAGCAGGCCCATCACAACAAGGACAATCATCCCGAGCCCTGCGGCAAGGTACACGTCGTTGTCGTTGATGCCAAGAATGGTCCCGAACAGGTAAGACAGGAGGTCTGCCGGGGCTGACTGCGCGAGGCTGATAAGGACAATACCAATGGCAAGCCCTCCTGAGAACAGGATCGCGATCGCCGCATCGGAGGCGACCCGGAGTTTTCCGAGCGCGTGAATCCCAAGAGCCCCTGCGATAACGGACGCAACCGCCGTATAGAGCGGGTAGATCCCGGTCCAGAACCCAAGGGCAATACCGCCAAAGGCAACGTGGCCCAGACCATCTGAAATAAGTGAAAGCCTGCGCAGCACGATAAATACCCCGAGACTCGCGCAGGTCACTGCCACGATCAGCCCCCCGATCAGGGCACGCACGCCGAATTTGAACATCAGAAATTCAAGCACCATTCGATCTCACCGTCACTGGTTTCCTGCCTGTAACATCAGGTTCCAGAGCCCTTTTGTACCAAGAGGCTGTGCCGGGCCGTCGTACAGGACCCTGTGGTGCAGGAAGACAATCCGTTCCATCATACTGCTTAATTCGGTCAGGTCATGGAGGATGAGGAGGACCGTGATCTTATGGGTGTCGTGGAGGTGCTTGAGAAGCGCGTAGAACTCCTGTTTGCTCTTTGCATCGATCCCGTTTGTCGGTTCGTCAAGTGCGAGGATGTGGGGGTTTCCCACGAGCGCACGTGCAATCAGTACCCGCTGCTGCTGGCCTCCCGACAGGTCTGAGAAAAGTTCTTCGGCGACCCGAAGAAGCCCGGCCTCGGAAATTGTTTTGTCCACTGCCGCCCGATCCTCCAGCGTCGGCCGGGTAAAAATGCCGGACTGCCCGTAGGTGCCCATCTCGATTACTTCCCGCACGGTCACCGGGAACTGCTGCTGGCGCAGGACCGGCTGCTGGGGCACGTAACCGATGCAGGGCCGGCAGGGAGACATGCCCTCGCAATCGTCCATGTGGCAGGTAAATTCGACCGTCCCTGTTTCGGGCCTGAACAGGCCGACAAGGATCTTTAAAAGTGTCGTCTTCCCGGAACCATTTGGTCCGGCGATACCCACAAATTCTTCCTGCCGGACTGTAAGCGTGACATCTTCAAGGACCGGTTCGGCGCCGTACGAAAAACTGATGTTGCTTGCGGTCAGGCAGACCGGCCGGTCACGGGGAGCGTCTACTGGCATTTCAGTGTCTGCCTCATCTGCTGGAGATTATTCTCCATTATGGTCACATAATCGTTATCCCCGGGCTCTGGCGAACCTCCAGGCAGTATCTCCATGGTGGAGTAGGGGTAGAGAGGCAGGTTAAGTTCGGTTGCAATGGATTGGCTTAATGCCTGGACTTCGTCAGTTTCCGCGAGCACGCCCTGAACGTTGTCTGCTTTTGCCTCATTCAGGATCGACGCCATCTGCTTGACTGACGGCTCTGCATCCGGGCTTAAACCTGAGATGGAAAGGGCGGTCAGATTATATGCGGCTGCCTGGTAATCGAGGAAGGCATGCGAAGTCAGGAATGTCCGTGTCGTGCAGTTTGTGAGGCCGAGAGAGTAATCGGCATCAAGTTTTTTGAGCCGCACCTCAAATGCAGCCGCGTTCTTCTGGTAGCCGGAAGCATTGGCCGGGTCTGCTGCTGAGAGCTGGTTTGCGATATAGGGTACATAATATTCGGCGAGCTGGGGCGAGAGCCAGAGATGGGGATCCTGATCCGTGTTGGGGAAGTCCGGGTATTCGGTTTTCATCTGCGCAAGCGCCGATGGCGGGATCGAATCGATAAACGGTGCGCGGACAATGTCGGGGTTAGCCGAACCGGCAATGTTCTCTACCCAAGGTTCCATGAACGGCCCGTCGTAGAATAGCACTTTTCCTTTTGCGAGCGTCATCGCGTCGCCCGGTGTCGGTTCGTACTCGTGAGGTTCCGCACCGGGAGGGAGGAGCTGGGTTACATCGGCATAGTCCCTGGCAACAGGTTCTACGAGCAGGGTGATCGGCCGAAACGAGGTGATGACCTGGAGTTTACCGGTCGACCCGGCTGCGACAGATGACACATGGGAGGTGCCGGTCTGCGTAAAATACGGGAGTGCGATCAGGACAACGAGGATGATAACAATTGCAGAAGCACTTACAAGGGCAATTTTTTTCGATAACGGGATCATTTTTGTATAACCTTCTGGATGGGGAAGTGAGGGCTCGCAATCCGGGGAGGAGTGTCGCCGGGTGATCATATAATGATTATTCAAAATTTGGGCATGCCCCAATCTTTTTTAAAATTACGTTTTTTGATCATGCAGGCCCTGTTCACATGCCGGTACCGGGGGTTTACCTGACCTGCCATAAATCCGCGAACGATAAACGATCGTGGCAGTGAACAGTTTTTCACTATCCCTGTCCAGCCCCGGGTCCTGCAAAATTACTTTCGGGACAAAAAATGCCGGTGAGGGATCAACGCCTCATGGGGTCGGCGGGGTGTCAAGGCACCCTTCGTCATGCGTGATCTCGCCACAGATCCCCTGGCCGGGATGACCCATCGCGGCGCAGATCCGGTCGATGGCCTCTTTACTTACCCGGCTCTCGAAGTGCGACGCTTCCGCGCAGGCCTGTTCATGCGAAAACCCGTAATGGGTGAGCATCAGGCTGAGGATCCGGTGGCGTTTGATACAGTAACCGGCATATCGTTTTCCTGTATCCGTAAGACAGATCCCGTGGTACGGTTCGTGGGTGACAAGGCCGGCACACGAGAGTTCCTGGATCGTTTTTGTGATGGTCGACGGGTCTACGGAAAACTCCCGTGCGATATCGGTAGTCCGCACCCTCCCGTCTTTCTCGCAGAGGTATTTGAGGTACTCCACCTTGCGCGGGGATATATCAGGGTCATTACCGGTTTCCATGCGTACCGGTATCGGGCGTCGGGAAAAATAAAGTTTGGGGCATCCCCAATATTCTGCTGTGACCCCGGTGTCCGCGTACCCGTGGAATGGGTTGACCGGCAGATCCTGAACCCGGACCTGCGGGCAGCACTGCAGACGGGTGCAAGAAACCGGCGCTGTACTCTAAAAGGCAAGTCTTATTTACTTTAATAAAGTAAACTTTAGCGAGAAAATCATGCATATAATGGAAGGATTCTTACCCTGGCAATGGTGCGTCTTTTGGTACCTTGTGTCAGCGCCGTTTCTTATCTACGGGATTTACCGTTTGAACCGACAGGTCAGGGAACGCCGTGAAACTCTTTCACTGCTTGCAGTGTCGGGCGCCTTTATCTTTCTCCTGTCGTCACTGAAGATGCCATCCCCTGTTGTTGGAAGCTGTTCGCATCCCACGGGCACCGGGCTTTCGACCATCCTGTTTGGTCCTTTTATCACCTGTGTGCTCAGCCTGATCGTGCTTATTTTCCAGGCACTGTTCATGGCCCATGGTGGGATTACGACGCTCGGTGCGAATGTTTTCTCGATGGGAATTGCCGGACCGCTTCTCGGGTATGCGGTGTATCGCGTGGGAAAAGCGGTCAACCTGAACATATTTGTGAACATATTCCTCGTCACGTTTGTCGCGGATCTCTTCACCTACGTTATCACCTCAATCGAACTCGCAGCGGCATTCCCGGCAACGCATGGAGGGTTCATGATCTCATTTGCGACCTTCTTTGCGATCTATGCAGTTACGCAGGTCCCCCTCGCAATCCTTGAAGGCCTGCTTATCGCGCTCGTGTTCAAATATATTGTCCAGAGCCGGGCCGATATCCTCGTCAAACTCAAGGTACTTACCCCAGAACAGGTTACAAAAATCATGGAGAGTTTCAAATGATCCCCAGATTTTTCATAAAATACAAACTTGAGATCATCTTTGCGGTCTTCACCGTCGTTTTTGCGGCGGTCTTCCTTATCCAGAATGCCAGTATCCAGGCAACGGCAAAACCCGGGCAGGAGACCTGGCAGGGATCAGACGATATGGGGAGCGCAGCAATTGAGGCCACGGGATACACCCCCTGGATCCAGCCTCTCTGGACGCCGCCAAGCACTGAAGTCGAGTCCCTGCTTTTTTCCATCCAGTCAGGACTCGGGGCGCTCGTTATCGGGTACTTCTTCGGGTATTACCGGGGTCAGCGGGAATGTTCAAAATCCCCCTAACCCCGACGCTCTCTGGTTTACTGATGTATACAATGCATGAGGACTGGCATTCCCTATGAAGATCATGGAGGATAACCTGGATTATTATGCGCAGGCAAATGCCTTACGGGACGTCAACAGCTATCTCAAACTTATCCTCGGCATGGGGGCAATACTTGTCTGTGTGGTCTCCCCGGGCCCGGTGGCCCCCCTGTTTATCCTCTTTACTCTTTCAGCGATCACCCTGGTACTTGCAAAAATCCCGGTTCGTGTTTATGTAGAACTCCTGCATATCCCGTTACTGTTTGCGTTTTTCTCCGTGATCGTGATATTATTTTTAAGCGGTGGCGGCGAGCCCATCCTGACGTTTTCCATCGCTAACGTCCCGCTGACCGCTACGTCCGGCTCTGCAAACCTCGCATTCCTTGTGCTGGTCCGGACCTTTGGCGGGATGTGCGGGCTTTTCTTTATTGCCCTGACCACCCCCATGATAGAAATCTTTTCTGTCATGCACACGCTGCGCGTCCCGCCGGTCCTTATCGATCTCTCCATGCTGATCTACCATTTTATCTTTGTTTTTATCGGCCAGGCAATCGCCATCCAGAATGCCCAGACGATCCGGCATGGGTACACTTCATTCCGGCGATCTCTTGATTCAATGGCCATGCTCGGCGCCATGCTCTTTATCCGGGCGTGGAAGGAGGCAGAAGATCTGATCATCGCTATGGACTCGCGGTGCTATGACGGTAAGCTGGAATTGCCGGGCCAGCAGAATCCCCCAAAACCGGTTGCCGTTTGCTCCGTCGCAATCTACCTCTGTCTCTGCATCGCCGTTGCAATCATGACAAGTACAATCGTCCCGTTCAGGTGAACAATGACAAACCTGCTTGAATTTGATAACATTCATTACGCCTATCCGAACTGCCCGGCATCACTTTTCAGTGTAACATTCTCAATAAAAAAAGGAGCACGGGTTGCGCTGGTCGGCCCCAACGGTGCCGGGAAGACCACCCTGATGCTGATGTGCAACGGTGTCCTTGAACCCTCGCAGGGGCGCGTGCTTCTCGATGGCGAACCGCTTAAGTACGACAACAGATCGCTTCGCGAGGTGCGGAAAAAAGTCGGTATGGTCTTCCAGAACTCGGATACCCAGCTCTTTGCCCCGACGGTATACCAAGATGTGGCGTTCGGGCCCCACAACCTTGGCATGGAACCGGATGAAATTAAAAAGGTCGTCACCCGGGCCCTCCTCGAAGTGGGGCTCGCGGGATACGAAAAACGCCCTCCCCACCAGCTGAGCGGCGGGGAGAAAAAACGGGCCGCGATCGCCGGGACGCTTGCGATGGACCCGGAAATCCTCGTTTTTGACGAGCCGACGAGTTCCCTTGATCCTGCCGGGGCTGCAGATCTCATGGAACTGCTCGATGAACTCAATGCGAAAGGCGCGACGATCATTATCTCCACGCATGACGTGGAGCTCGCGTACCTCTGGGCAGACCAGATCATCCTCCTCAACAAAGGGACGGTGCTTCATATGGGTACTCCCGAGGAGGTCTTTACGGATCCAGCACTCGTCACCTCCTCGAATCTCAGGATGCCTGCGGTGCTGGAGCTCTACACGGAGCTTGTCTCGCGGCAGATGGTAAAAAAGACGGAGTCGCCAAAGTCAGTCCTGCAGCTGGTAAGTTCGCTCGAACAGAACTTCAAAAAACCGGAAGCGGAAAGGATCCTTGGTACCATCACGGTCTGCGATGTGGATGCGACGGGCACTGAAGAGATCAAGGCATGGATCGCATATCATCCGGGGCTCAGGTGCGGAGCGATGGGGACCCGGGCGAAGAATCTTGCCGAGCGTGAATCGATAGCGCTTGATTTCACGTATGGCGTGATAGACAAAGGCATCCTGCGGGCACTTGTCGGGGAGAACTCGGTACTCCTGACGCCGGCGTCGATGGTGCCGCATGTGTTCCTGCGGGTTGAAACATACTGCCGGGAGAGCGGCAACAGGATTGCCGTTGTCTCCATGAACACGAAAACAGAGTCTCCCGCACCCGGGGCTATGACAAACCGAGGTCCGACAGAATGATCTTTCTTGCTGAAAACCACGGACATCATGACGATGATGACCATGATCATGGCCATCTTCATGAACATGATCATGTGGAAGGTCATGATGACCATCATGATCATCATCATGGCCATGGGCATGGCCACATGCACGGCGTTGTTGATCCTTCAATTTTTTCAACCGAGCGTGGGATCTGGGCGGTCAAGTGGTCGTTTGTCGGCTTGTTTATCACGGCAATCCTGCAGGTCGTTGTCGTATTTTATTCCGGCAGCGTTTCGCTTCTTGCCGATACCATCCATAATTTCGGGGATGCGCTCACCGCGATCCCGCTCCTGTTCGCGTTTCTCTTAACCGTGAAAAAACCGACCTACCGGTTTACGTACGGGTACGGGCGCGTGGAAGATCTTGCCGGCGTTGCGGTCGTAGTGCTGATCCTTATATCCGCTCTCGTTGCCGGGTATGAATCCATAGACCGGCTTTTTCACCCGCAGCAGGTGACGTTTCTCTGGGCCGTGGCACTGGCAGCAGTGATCGGGTTTATCGGGAATGAGGCCGTGGCACAGCTCCGTCTCCGCGTGGGAAAGGAGATCGGCAGCGCGGCGCTCGTTGCTGACGGCTACCATGCACGGACGGACGGGTGGACAAGCCTTGCAGTCCTTTTTGGAGCTGTCGGAGTTTACTTCGGGTTCCCGCTGGCCGATCCCATCATTGGTCTTGGCATCACGGTCGCGATATTCTGGATTGTCTGGGAATCTGCAAAAGCAATAGTTGTCCGCCTGCTGGATGGCGTTGACCCGGAGATCCCAAAAGAAATTTTCCATGTCGCACACCACGTCAGCGGCCTTCGCAAAGTAACAGATGTGAAAGTGCGATGGCTGGGCCACCGGCTCCATGCAGAGGTCAGCATCACGGTGGATACGTCGCTTTCCGTCGAACAGGGGCACGCGATTGCACAGGAAGTCAACCACGAACTTCTCCATCATCTCAGGTACCTCTCGGATGCAACGATTCACGTGGATCCTATGACCGCGTCCGGGCCGGCGTACCACCATGTCAGCGAGCACAGCCATGAAGGCCTGCCGCCGCATTCGCATTGAACGTACTGGCATACCGCCACATCGAGCCTGAATTTTTTTTGTGTTTTTTGGTTCTTTGTCACTAATCGTTATGTACACGGTTGTCATCATCAACAATGCCGCTGTGCTCCTCCCCCACATCGCAAAATTTTTTACCGGATAATCCCCTCGTTTCCGCGTTCACGTGATCTGGTGCCTGAGGTAGACCTGTCTGTACGGTCAGATCGTGCGACGCTGCCACTTGTAAATGCTCAAAACCGGGATACCCTTGCGGTGCGGGAAACCTGCCGCACAATCCCTGTGCATGATCCGATTCATTCTGGTGAATCTGCCCGGGTCACTGCAGAACACGAGTTATACCCGTAGTGCCACAGGCACTCACAGGGAGTAAGAAAGAAAAAGAGGATTGATTATGCTTTTTTCTCTTCGAGCTCGATCTCGATGCCGCCGACCTTGCTTGCAAAGATGTTGTAAATATAGGCAAGGATCGCACCGCAGATGAAGGCCATGATCCCAAAGATAATGGGAAAAACGATGATGGAAAGCAGCCCGAGGGTTGTTGCACCCGGCAAACTGTATTTTGCCCCGATAGCGGTACCCATAATGGCAAACAGCACTCCATAGACAAGGCCAAATACGATACCGAACAGGGCATGGATCTTCGCCCATGATATAATCTCAATGCTCTTGATGACTGTCATCTAGTACACCTTATGAATTGGTATACTGGTATGGGTAAAAAGTCTTTTGAAGTGTAATCTGGGCGAAGTCCCCTGCTTTTGTGTGCTGGGGCTCTTTGCGGTCAAAAAAATCCGGGAAACAGCGACCATTCATGTATTTAAAGCCGTTTTTTCAATGTATATTCACTCATTTTTAAAAAATGGAACGGGATTTTATGGCCGGAAAACAGGAAGTCGTGCACACACAGGATCACGAAACGTTATGCTGTCACTACTCTTTTGCCCGGCGGATGAGCAGGACTCCCAAGTCGTTTATCCGCGAGATCCTCAAGGTAACGGAAAATCCCGGTATCATCTCGTTTGCCGGAGGCCTGCCAAACCCCGACCTGATCGAGGTTGGGGGAATTGCAGAGGCTGCCGCAGCGGTTCTCCGCGACGACGGCAGGACCGCCCTCCAGTACTCGACGACTGAAGGATATCTCCCGCTTCGCCGGTTTATCGCAGACCGGTACAAGAAGAGGCTGGACCTTGACGTTTCACCTGATGAAATCCTCATTACCAGCGGTTCGCAGCAGAGTCTCGATCTTATCGGTAAGATCCTGATCGATCCCGGCGACAGGGTCGCGATCGAACGCCCGGGGTACCTGGGTGCAATCCAGGTATTCTCGCTCTACGAGCCGGTCTTTTTGCCGGTTGAACTCCGGCCGGAGGGGCCGGACCTCTTCGCCTTTAAAACTGCCCTTGAAGGGGATACGGTAAAGATCTTCTACGGGATCCCCAATTCCCAGAACCCTTCGGGGATCACGTACTCTGAGGAGCGGCGGAAGGAGTGCGCAGAGATCCTTTCCGGTACCCGCACGATCGCTGTCGAGGACGATGCGTACGGGGAGCTCCAGTTCTCGGGCAGTTCATACCCGCCCTTTAAAAAATACCTGCCCGACCAGACCATTCTTACCGGCTCGTTCTCGAAGATCCTTGCCCCGGGCATGCGCCTCGGGTGGGTCTGCGCCCCGCCGGCCGTCATGGAGCAGCTGGTCGTTGCAAAACAGGCATCTGACCTGCACACCAATTACCTCTCCCAGCGTATCGCGTCACGCTATCTTTCTGAGACGGACCTTGATGCGCACATCCGTACGATCCGGGCGGCATACAAGGAACAACAAAACTGCATGATCGCCGCGATGGAAGCAGAGATGCCGGAAGGAGTGACTTGGACGAACCCCGAAGGCGGGATGTTTATCTGGGTCACGCTTCCTGCCGGGTGCTCATCGATGGATATCTTTTCTGATGCGCTCAAAGAACAGGTCGCTGTCCTCCCGGGCATCCCGTTTTATGTCGATGGCGGCGGGAAAGATACGCTCCGCCTGAATTTTTCCAATGCGCATGCCGGACAGATAATAGTGGGGATACGGCGACTGAGCCGGGTCATCCGGTCAAGGATCGAGTGAACATTCCCCGGTCCGGCAGCAGGAAGGTATCCCCAAAGTGTAGGCTATAAAAATAGTATTCATAAATAGTGGTGTACATATAAATACCGGAAAGGGTATATGGCGCTGTTTCAAACGTTCATATATCGTCATGAGGCGCCAAGAGCACATAAGGACAGGCGGGGGAGCGACAACAATCCATGAGCCGAAGTGATGCTGAAGCACTGATGCGGCAGGGTATCGAACTCTATGATCTCGGTAGGTACCAGGAAGCCGTGGTCATGTTTGACCGTGCGCTCACGCTCTTCCCGAAACTGCCAAAGGCCCATTACTTCAAGGGCATTGCCCTGTACGATCTCGGCAGGTACGATGCCGCGGTCGAATCCTACGATAATGCCCTGACGCTTGACCCCTCCGATATCAACGCGTGGTACAACAAGGCCGCGACCCTCGCACAGGTCGGCAGGAACAAAGAGGCGCTCGATACCTGCGAACGGCTGATCGCCCTCAAGTACGACAACGCCGAAGCTTGGATCCTCAAGGGCATTTCCCTGTATGAACTGGGAAGGTACCAGGACGCCATCTCGGCATACGATCATGCGCTGACCATCGATCCTACCCACGCGAAGGTCTATTATAACAAAGGCATCGCCCTTGCCGATCTTGGCCGGCACGATGAGGCCATTGTTGCATACGGGATGGCGATCGATCTTGTCCCCGACTATTCAAAGGCTTTTTACAATATGGGGATCTCCCTTTACGAGATGGGGCGGATCGATGAAGCCCTTGGCGCATTTGAACGGGCGTACATGCTTGATCCCTCCGATGTATGGGTCTGGTATTACCGTGCGTTTATCCTCGCAAAACAGGAACGATACGATGAGGCGGCGGAAGCTGCCGAGGCGTTCCTCGCTGTTGAGCCGGACCACGCCGATATCTGGGTCATAAAAGGCATCGCTAAGTACCGGTCCGGGAAATTTGCCGATGCGGTAAAAGCGCTCGACCAGGCCATCGCGCAAAACCCGCTTGTCGCGGACGCCTGGCTCTATAAGGGGTTCTCCCTTTTCGAACTCGCACGGTACGAGGATGCCGTGTATGCGCTTGACAAGGCCGCTGAGATGAACCCGTCAAATACCCGGCTCTTCTTTTACCGGGGTATGACCCTCCAGAACCTCAACCGGTTCCGCGAGGCAGTTGCGGATTTTGACCGGGTCGTTGCTGCCGAGCCGGAGAATACCGACGCTGTGTACAGCCGGGGTGTCTCCTGCGTCCACCTGAGCAGGTACGAAGAGGCGCTTGGTGCGTTTGACCAGATCCTCACCACGGACGAGGACCATGCCGGCGCCTCCTACTTCAGGGGCATTGTCCTGTCCCGTCTCGGGAGGCAGGAGGAAGCGATCGCGGCCTTCATGCACACCCTTTCTGTAGATGCCGGGTGTGCCTCGGCCGCATACCAGATCGGCCTTTCCTATGCAAGCCTCGGCCGCTTCAGTGAAGCGGTTTCTGCCTACGACCGTGCGCTTAAGATCAGGCCTGACTATTCAGAAGCGGTCTACCACAAGGGTTTTGCCCTCGCGAAACTGGGCAACAGCGAAGATGCCATTCAGGAATTTGACAAGGCGTTAAACGATAACCCGGGTAATGCGCAGGCATACCACCAGAAGGGGCAGCTTCTCTCAAAGACCGGCCGGTACGAGGAGGCCCTTGAATCGTTTAACAAGAGCATCGCCCTCAAACCCGACAATGCGCAGGCCTGGTACGACAAGGGCAGCACGCTCTTAAAAGCAGAACAGTTCCGGGCCGCGATCGATGCGTTCGACCAGGCCATCGGGATCTATCCCAACTATGTCAATGCCTATTTCAACAAGGGTCTCGCCCTTGCAAAACTGAGGGAACTCGATGAGGCCCTCCGCTCGTTTGACCAGGCCGTGGCGATCGACCCCACCCATACGCTTGCGCTGTATCACCGGGGTGCAACGCTCTTTAAAAAAGAGCGGTACTCTGATGCCGTTGCGGCCTACGACGCCGTGCTTGCGCTCTCCCCGCAGAATACAACGGCACTCTATGAAAAGGGCATTGCCCTCACGCACCTTTCGCGGTTCAAGGATGCAGTCGCTGCATTTGAAGCGGCAGTAGATCTGGACCCGGCCCTTGCCGATGCATGGCTCTATAAAGGGATCTGCCATGTCCACCTCGGGGCAGCTCCCGATGCAATCGCGTCCTTTGACCGGGTGATTGGCCTTAACCCGAAGAACACGGAGGCCATCGTCAGGAAGGGGATGGCCCTTGTGACCCTTGGCCGGTACGAAGAGGCGATCACCACGTTCAACCGCGCCCTCGAGGACGCCCCCCGCGATGTCTGGGCCTGGTTCTATAAGGGGATCTCCCTTGCCGAGCTTTCCCGGTTTGAAGAGGCAATCCGGGCCTATGAGCGGGTGCTTGAGATCAACCGCCGCTGTGCCCGGGCGTTCTATGAGAAAGGAAACGCTCTTGCACGCCTTGGTAAACAGCTCGAAGCGATCATTTCGTACGACCAGGCGCTGGAGATCGAACCCGATAATCCAAAGACCCTGTACCAGAAAGGTATCGCCCTTGCCCAGCGCGAACGGTACGACGATGCGATAAAGACATTCGAGCGGATGCTGGCGCTTGAACCGGACAACACGCAGGCGCTCTATTACCTGGGTATTGCGTACGCCGGCCGGGAACGGTACGACGAGGCCATCGGGGCGTTTGAAAGATCCATCGAACACGACCCGGCAAATGCCCTCGCCCACCACTACCTGGGCATCTCGCTTATCCAGCGCGAAAGATATGACGATGCGGTCAAGGCATTTTCTGATGCGCTTGCCCTTGACAAATCCAATGCATCCACATACTATTACCAAGGTATCGCATATCTCCAGTCCCGGAAATATGAAGAGGCCCTTGCGGCGCTCAATACGTCTGTCTCTCTGAACTCTTCGCTTGTCGACGCGTTCACGTACCAGGGTATCGCCCTTGCCCGGCTCGGCCGGTATGAAGAGGCGGTCGCGGCGCTGAACCGGAGTCTCGCGGCAAATCCTTCGCAGATGGAGGCGCTTGTCTGCCGCGGCGAGGCGCTCATGGTGCTCCAGCGGTACGCGGAAGCCGTGGAAACCTTCGACCGCATCCTCTCTTTAAACCCGAGTCTTGTCGATATCTGGATGCAGAAGGGAGCCGCGCTCGACCGGCTCGTAAAAAAGCAGGATGCGCTTCTCGCGTACTCTAAAGTGCTGGAGATCGACCCGGACAATGCCGGGGGCTGGGTGAAAAAAGGCATCCTGCTCTCGGACCTTGGGAAGATTTCCGATGCGGTTTCAGCATTTAATAAAGCCCTCGATATCAATCCCGCGCAGGGGGAGATCTGGATGCGGAAAGGCGACGCCCTCAATATGCTTGGGCGGACCGCGGACGCTGCGGTCGCGTATTCAGAGGCCCTCAAACTGAATCCCGACCAGGAGGAGGGCTGGATCAAGGACGGCCGGGCCCTCTTTGACCTCGGGCGGTACCAGGACGCCATCGATGCGTTCGATAATGCGATCGCCTTAAACCAGCGGAGCATCGGGGCCTTCCTTTACAAGGGATTCTCCCTTGAAAAGCTCAGCCGGATCCATGAGGCGATCCAGGTCTTTGAAGTCCTCCTTGAGATCGATGCAAACAACAGCGATGCCTATTACCATATGGGTCTTGCCCTTGCAAATTCCGGCCGGCAAAAAGAGGCGCTGAGTTCGTTTGAATCGGCGATAAAAATCCGGGAGAATTTTGCCCCGGCATGGTACAACAAGGGAAAGATGCTCCTCGATCTCGGGAAGTACCAGGACGCGATCGCCGCGCTTGACCGGGCACTTGAACTGGAACCCGGGTATACCGAGGTATTTTACTGCCGCGGACTGGCCCTCCAGAAACTCGGGCGCTACCAGGAGTCCATCGATGCGTTTGAGAAAAATCTCGAAAAGGACACCAGCAACTCCCCGGGCTTTTACTTCAAGGGTGTAGCGCTCTCGAAACTCGGGAAATACCAGGAAGCGCTCGATGCGTTTGACCGTGCTCTAATCTACGACCCGGAGAATGCGCTGGTCTATTTCCAGAAAGGCCGGGCGTTGGATGGCCTCGCCCGTCACCAGGAAGCTGTCACGGCGTTTGAGAAAACCCTTGCCCTCAAGCCGAAGTACGCCGAAGCCCGGATGCGCAAAGGGATCTCGCTGTACAACCTCGGCAGGTTTGGCGAGGCCCTCAAGGATTTCGACCGCACCATAGTAGAAAATCCCCATAACTTCCATGCCTGGTACCAGAAAGGCCGGGCGCTCTTTGACCTGGGCAACTACGATGAAGCGATCGACGCCTACGACCACGCGCTCGAGGTTGAGTCCAGTTACCCGGATGCCCAGTACCACAAGGGCCTTGCCCTCTACGAACTGGGGCGGTTCGAGGAAGCGATCCTCTCCTTTGACCTGGCCCTCGAAAGCGATCCACACCTTGACCAGGCCCTGTTCCACCGCGGGGCATCACTCTTAAAACTCGAACGCTACCGCGAGGCGATCCAGGCGTTCGACCAGACGCTCGTCCTCCTCCCCAAATACGCGCCTGCGCACCACCTCAAGGGCGTCGCTCTCGCTGCACAGGGGCTGTACCAGGACTCGATCGACGCGTACGAGCGGGCACTTGAATGCGACCCGAAGAGCGCGGAATCTGCGCTCAATAAGGCAATATCGCTGCACAGCCTGGGACAGGACGAGGAATCCATCCAGGCGTCCGATAAGGCAATCGAAATCCGGCCGGACTTTGCCGAGGCGTGGTATTACAAGGGCATCGCGCTCTCGACCCTTGGCCGGTATGCCGATGCCATGCCGGCGTTTTCCCGTTCGCTCGAACTTGACAACACCAATGCGCATGCATGGTTTGACATGGGCCTTGACCTGATCCGGCTCTCCCGCAATGAGGAAGCGGTCACGGCCTTTGACCATGTCCTGGGCCTCCTCACGAACTATCCGCCGGCATACTACCACAAGGGACGCGCTCTTGCCGCGATTGGTAAAAATGAGGATGCAGTTTCTGCATTCGATCACGCCCTTTCTATCACCCCCGCAGATGCGCCTCTTCTTTTTGCAAAAGGGCTCGCACTTGAAGCGTTAAAGCGCTATAAGGAGGCAGCCGCGGTTTTTGAGTCTGCGTCTGCGGCGGATCCAAAGTCGGCAGATACCTTCTATCATCTCGGGCTTGTGTATGTCGAACTCGAGCGTGACGAAAAGGCGATCGGTGCGTTTGCAAAAACAGTCAAGATAAGCCCGGAGAACACCGATGCGCTGGAACAGGCCGGGCTCGCCCTTTCCCGTCTTGAAAAATATGACGATGCAATCGAGGTCTTTGACCGGTGCATAAAACAGGGACGGGAGAGCGCCCGTATCCAGTACGAGAAAGGCTGCGCGTATTTTGCAAAGAAAAAGTTTGAGGAATCTCTCCCGCCATTCGACCGTGCGATCGAACTGGACGGCAACCATATCGGGGCCTTGGTCAAAAAGGGGCAGGCCCTGTCGGAACTCCGGCGCTATGAAGAGGCCCTCACCTTCTTTGACCGGGTTATCGTACTCGACCTGGAAAATGCCATTGCCCATTTTGCGATGGGAACGGTGCTGACACGGCTCTCCCGGTATGAGGACGCCGTGATCGCGCTCGATCGCGCCATTGAGTACGATAGCGGCAATGCCCGCATCCATTCCTGCAAGGGATACGCACTCTACCGTCTCAGCCGGTTCAAGGAAGCGGCCGAATCCTTTGCAAAAGCGCAAAAGCGCCAGCCAAAGGACGTTTTCACTCTCCTGTACCGGGGAAAATCTCTCTTGCACAACGAACAGTGGGAAGAGGGCATCGCGGCTTTTGACCGGGTGCTTGCCCTCGATACGAAGAACGCGGCCTCCTGGTACTATAAGGGCATTGCCTTTTCGCACATGGCGCTCCATGGCGAAGCACAGGAGGCATTCGAACAGGCACTAGTATTCGACGACAATTGTGCAGCGGGCTGGTACCAGAAAGGCCTTGTGCTCTTTGAACTGGAACGCTTTGACGAGTCGCTGCCGGCGTTCGAACGTGCACTGGAGATAGCGCCCGGCGTACAGGACTATGCATTCAGGAAGGCGCTCGCCCTCTTCATGCTGGAGCAGTACCAGGAAGCATCCGATATCTTTGACCTCGCACTGACGCTTGGCCCGGAGACGTCCGTTATCCAGTATTACCGGGGTCGGGCCCTCATGGAAACCAAAAATTTCCCAAAAGCCCTCGACGCGCTCAACCATGCGCTCGACCTTGACCCGGAGAATTCATTTATCTGGCTTTCAAAAGGCGAGACCCTGTTCCATGAAAATGACGGTGCGGGGGCAGTCGCAGCCTTCGACCAGGCTCTTGTACTCGACAAAAAATCCGTAGAGGCTGCATTCTATCGGGGAGAGGCTCTTGCCCTGCAGGGAAATGACGAAGAAGCCGTCCGTGCATACGACCTCGCCCTCAGTCTCGATCCCTCCTATCCCGAAGCCGCGTACAAGAAAGGGCTGGCATTGTTCCGGCTCAAAAACTATGCCGGGACAGTCGAGGCCTGCGATCTGGCCATCCAGTATGTGCCCGAGCATGCCCTCGCGCACTACGAGCGCGGGCTCGCGCTTTATGCTCTTGGGAAATATGAAAAAGCGATACGCTCCTTCAAGCATGCCCTTGAACACGACCCCTCCTTAACGGATGCGCTGTTCCAGACAGGGCTCGCGTATGCCGGTTTGAGCAGGTACGCGCAGGCTCTTTCTGCATTTGACAAAATGCTTGAGATCGAGCCGCAGAACGCCTTTGTGATGTACAACCGGGGGCGCATGCTTACAAAACTCCAGAGGGCCGACGAGGCACTTGCTGCGCTCGATGCATCCCTCAGTATCGAGAACAACGTCTCTGATGTCTGGCTCCTCAAGGGAAGCGTGCTCCTCGACATGGAACGGCTGGAGGGTGCGCTTGAAGCATTCGACCGGGCGCTTGCCCTTGCCCCGGACGACATCACTGCCTTATACTGCCGGGGAAAGACTTTTGCCGGGCTCCACAGGTATACGGAAGCGATTGGCTGCTTTGACCGGGTCATCGCGATGGACCCTGCCTGCGCAGCTGCATGGTTCCGGAAAGGCAGTTCGCTCCTCTCGGGCGGCGATCTGAAAGGCGCCATCGATGCACTGACAAAAGCGCTCGAACTCAAGCCCGACAATGCAAACGGGTGGTACGACCGTGCCGTTGCGCTCGCGGGACTAGGAAGGTACGAGGAGGCCATCCCCTCGTATGACCGTGCGCTCGCCCAGAATCCGAACTATTCAAGCGCATATTATGACAAGGGAAGTGCCCTTGCCCGGCTTGGCCGTGACCGGCAGGCAATCGAGGCATTCGAGATGGCCTCGTCGATCGATCCGAATTTCTCGGTCGCGTATTTCGAAAAGGGTATGGCCCTTCTTCGCCTCTCGAAGTACAAGGATGCAGTCGCCGCCTTTGATGCGGCGCTCGCCATCACTGCGTCCAGTGCGCCGACCTTCTTAAACAAGGGGCGTGCCCTTGCAAACCTCAAAAAATTCGGGGACGCAGTTGCCGCGTTTGATTCTGCGATCAAGCTGGACCCGTCAGGTTACGACGCGTGGTTTGCAAAAGGTTCCGCCCACTCCCGGCTCGGGCAGTACGAGGACGCGGTTGCCGCCTTTGACCGGGCGCTTGCGCTTGACCAAAACCAGTACCCTGCCTATCACGAGAAAGGCGTGGCGCTTGCCCGGCTCGGACGGTACGAGGATGCAGACTCTGCATTCTCCGATGCCATCGCTCTTGACGACAAGAAGCCGGAGACGCATTACGAGAAAGGCCGGGCTCTCTTCGAACTCGGGCGCAACAAGGATGCGGTCGCATCGTTTGGCCGGGTCCTTGGACTGGACACTACGTTTGCCGATGCCGCCTACTTCCTTGGCCTTGCCCTCGAAAACCTCGGTAAGTATCCTGACGCCATAACGGCGTTTGACAACATGCTCTCCCATGCACCGGATCATTTCGGTGCATGGTATCACCGCGGCCTTGTATCGGAGCAGATCGGAAACGACGACGATGCGGTTGCGGCCTATGAGAAAGCCCGCAAAATTGAGCCTCATGACATTGACCTCCTGTTCTCTGAAGGCAAAGCCTGGTACCGCCTCGGGCAGTACGACGATGCGCTCCACCTCTTCGACATTGCGCTTGGGAAAGAACCGGGTAATGGCGGGATCCTTCTCATGAAAGGAAAGACTCTTTCCATCCTCGACCGGCACGATGAAGCACAGGAAATTTTCCGTCTTGCATTCACCCAGCTTTCCGATAATTACGAACCTGCCTATCTCCGGGGCCAGTCCCTTGTCGTGCTTGAACGGTACGAGGATGCGGACATGGCGTTTGACGCCGCTCTTTCCCTCAATCCCGACAACCCTGATATCTGGACAAAAAAAGGCGAAGAACTGGGGTGCAGCGGCCATTACGATGCGGCGATCAGCGCATACGACCACGCGATTGCACTGAGGCCGGAGGATCCGGCGGCGCATCTTGAGCGTGGCCGGGCTTTCTTTGCCCTCAAGAAGTACAATGACGCAATCAGTTCGTTTGACCGGGTGCTCGACCTTGAGCCGTCGGACCCTGTTGCGAGTTTCGAGCGCGGGAGAGCGCTGTACTATACCGGGAAATACGAGGAAGCCTGTGCGGCGCTCAACGATGCACTTTCAGGTGACCCGAAAAACACCGATGCCCTGTACTTCCGCGGGGCCTCGCTTGCCGCCCTGGAACGGTACGCAGAAGCGGCAGAATCTTTCGAGCGCCTGCTGGTCTACACCCCTGACGATGCCGATGCATGGTACGAGCAGGGGTGCGTTCTTGCAAAGCTCCGACACTTCGAGGACGCGATTGCCGCATTCGACCATGCCATCCACATAAACCCGGAGAATTTCGACGCAGAGTTCCAGAAAGCCCGCTCGCTTGACGCGCTCGAACGGTACAGTGAGGCGATCGAAAGTTATTCCGAGGCCCTTGTCATCCGGCCTTCGGATGCAAAGACGCTCTGCTACAAAGGTATTGCCCTTGCACGGAGCGGGCGCGCTGAAGATGCCGTCAAGGCGTTTGACGCTGCGCTTGAGATCGATCCGGTCTTTGCCGACGCACTCTTTGAGAAGGGCCGGGCTCTTGTGACGCTTGGCATGTTCCGTGAAGCGGTCAAGACCTTTGACAAGACCCTTCTCATCGACCGGAACTATGCCGAGGTCTATTTCTATAAGGGCCTTGCCCTTGCCGAGCTTGGACGGCATGATGATGCGATCATTGCGTATAACAAGAATATCGATCTCGATTCCGGCAATACGGACGCATTCTACCACAAGGGAATCTCCCTTGCTGCGACCGGCAAACTTGACGACGCGATCAAGGCATTCGATCACGTGATCCAGTCAACTCCGGGTTCCGTCCCCGGGTGGCTTCACCGGGGGATGGTATTGTACGACCTTGGGAAATACAACGATGCGATCGAGTCGTACGGAAAGACGCTTGAGATCGATCCGGACAATGCCGAGGCATGGTACCTCAAGGGGCGTGCAAATCAGGCCCTGAACAAATTCGGGGATGCAGTCGAGGCATTCAACCGGGCGCTCGATCTCCAACCCGACTTTGCGGATGCGCATTATGCAAAGGGCCTGACGCTCTTTGAACTGGACCAGTTCAACGAAGCGGTCCAGTCCTACGACAACGTGCTCGCCCTTCGTCCCAAGCACGATGAAGCGCTGTACCACAAGGGAATGGCGCTCCTTTCGCTCATGCGGCCCGAGGAAGCGGCAGCAGCCTTCGATCTCGCGCTGCGGCTCCGCCCGAACTACGCGTATATCTGGACCGGGAAGGGGATGGCCCTTGCCGCCCTTGACCGGCACAAGGATGCGATCACGTGTTACACAAAGGCGATCGGCCTTGACAAGAAGGATGCCCGGACCTATTACCAGTACGGCCTCTCGCTGTTTGCACTCGGCCGGTACCAGGAAGCGATAAAGAACTTCGACGCGTCGCTCGTGCAGCAGCCAGGTTATGCCCCGGCCTTCTATGCAAAAGGGCGGGCGCTGTGCGGGATCTCCATGTTCCAGGAAGCAGTAAACGCGTTCGACCGGGCACTCAAAGAACAGGCGAACTATCCTGAAGCATGGCTCCACCGGGGGATCGCCGAAGCAAGCCTCGACCGGTACGAGGAGGCGCTGGACTGCTTCAACCACGCCCTTTCCCTCAATGGATCCTATGCCCCGGCCCTCCTCAACCTGGGCCGGGCGCTCATCCACCTGGAAAGGACCAGTGAAGCGCTCGATGCGTTTGAAAAAGTTCTCGCCCTCCAGCCGGAATCGGCGGATGCGTATTACTACAAGGGCCTTGCGCTTTTCAAAAAGGAGCAGGACGACGAAGCGGTCGAGGCGTTCAACCACGCAATCGCCATCAACCGGCAGTACGCGGAAGCGTACCATTACAAGGGTGTCGCGCTCGCCCGCCACGAGCAGTATGAAGAGGCGGTCGCTTCGTTCGATGCCGCTATCAGGATCAAGAGTGATTACCCTGATGCCCTGTACGAGAAGGGCCGGGCGCTCTACCACTTGGGGAAATACAAGGATGCAATCGCGGTCTTTGACCAGGCATTGTCTGCGAACCCGGGGTCCGGCGATGCCATCTTCCAGAAAGGCCGGACGTACCTCGCGCTCCAGAACTCTGACGGCGCAATCCGGGCATTCGACCGGGCGCTCGAGATAAACCCATCCTGCTACCAGGCGCATTACTGGAAAGCGCGTACCTTGAATGACGAGGGCAGTTATGATGCAGCGATCACGGAATACGACCGGGCGATTGCCATAAAACCGGATTCTGCCGAACTCTACCGGGACCGCGGTCTTGCCTACGCAGCGATCGAGCAGTACCGCGACGCGATCAAGTCCTATGACCGGGCGCTGGAACTCGATCCCCACGATGCCGAAGCATTCTCCCACAAGGGGACCTCCCTTGCCGAGCTCGGCATGTACCGCGATGCGCTCGAAGCGTTCGAGAAGGCGCTTGAAAAGAACCCGGGGCTTGCAGCTGCCTGGTTTGGCAAAGGAAACGCGCTCTACGATGTCGGGAAGTTTTCAGAGGCACGCGACGCGTACGATGAAGGCCTGCGGCTCGACCCCGAGAATGCGGTTGGCTGGACCCGGCGGGGCATGTCCCTTGCCGGCTTAAAGGACCAGAAGTCCGCGATTGAATCCTATGACCGGGCCATCTCGATCGATCCCTCGTTCTCGATTGCCTACTTCACGAAGGGCAGTGCGCTTGAGGCGCTTGGGCAGTGGGAGGATGCAGCCGAGTCGTACCGTGCGATGATTTCCCTCCAGCCGGATTTTGTCGATGCATGGATCCACCAGGGCCGTGCCCTCCAGGAACTGGAAAAGTACCAGGAAGCCCTGACCTCGTTCAAACGTGCGATCGAGATCGATCCCTCAAGAAAAGAGGTCTGGAACGAGATCGGTGCGACGCTGGACAAACTGGGCAAGCACGAGGAAGCGCAGATCTGCTACGATAAGGCGCAGTAGGGATTTGGGCCGGTTGGCTTGTACGGTTCTTTGAGAAACGCCCGTAAAACCGTCCGATTTGGACCCCTGAACTTCAGGACATATATAGTCGCCCGTTTTCTGAAATAAGCCCAAATTGAGCCGCATATAATGCCCTTTGGCGGGCCATATTCGCGTTCTGACAGCGGTTATTTTCCGGATCGTCCAAGTGGCAATTCCACATGAGATTTGCCAAAAGAACCGCAATACGTGAACGTTTTATTTCGTCTGATTGCCTAAATACGACTTATTTGGGCTTATTTTCAAACGGAGCCTGATACGGGCTTCTTTTCGGGATGTCATGGGGTAATCGGGGGCCAGATTGAGCCCGGATAGGATACATTGGTAGGGCATCATTCCTCAAATGTCCGTGTCCCAACCGTTGAACATGAATTTAAACCGATAATCTGAAGTGCCAGCGATCCTTGCCCGGCCGTGCCCCGGAAGAACGTTCGTGGCGGGGACTGCTTCACACACTTTTTACCGGATATTATTTTCCGGCAGGAACCAATCTCAAAATTTTCTCGTAACGATTTTCATAGTTATGGCGTGAAACCAATCGGTCCATGCCCGTTCCTGAAAAAAAACAAAAAAAGGATCTTTTCCTGTCCTCAATATTTTTTCCTGACTGCGACAAACCAGAGCGCCGCACCGATAATTGCAATTACGGCAAGCACGATCTCCACATCATATTTTACGTAAAACGGTGTCTCGGTTGCCGCCAGTTTTTCTGCAATATTGAGGTTGGCCTGGAGATTCGGATAGTCTGGATCCAGCACTTCTACTTTCTGGAAAGCGACGACGCCTTCATTGCACCGGCCCATGCCGCAGAGGGCATATGCCTTGTTGAACCATGCGTCCGCATTGTCCGGTTCGACAGTGATGGCTTTTTCAAAGGAATCCAGTTGTTCGTTGTAATACAGACTTGCGTTGGTCTTGTCATTGAGCTGGTTCTGATAATAGGCACCGATCGTATAGAGGATCTGCCCGTGGTTTATCCATTCGCTTGCAGATGAGGTATTCAGTTTCAGCGCCTGGTTCGAATCAGCAAGGGCCATATTCAGGGTGGCGAGGGGATCGGCGGTGTACTGGTTTGCACGGTTAAGCGCATCCGCCTTGCCGTCCCAGGCCGGCGCATAGTTGGGGTCGAGGGCAATTGCCTGATCGTACGCTTGGAAGGCTTCTGTGTAGTTTTCCTGGTCCGTCAGGTTATGCCCGAGTGCGGTCCATCCTGCAGCATCAGTGGGAGCCGCTGCTGTGGCCGGAGGGAGGACAAAGATGCCAAGGATAATCAGGAGCATTACGAGGATACAGATTCTGGATCTCATATTACAGAATATATAGTGCTTTTTGGCAATATATTCAACGATTTTTTTAAACGTTATGATCTGACGTTATGCTACGGGGTTTTTCGTAGTTTCTGGACGTTCAATAATGCTCATGTGTATTTTTAAGATTTAAAAAAGCCAAAAAAGGGAAGTTTACCTGTGCCCATCACCATATCTCTGGGCATTTTCACTCCCACCAATGCAGAATGCATGGTGAGTCGCACCAGCGTTCTTTCCGATATCACATGTTATGCAATTACAACCTTTAACGGTCGAGATGTCTTGAAAACTGGAGCCATGTCCACAGTACATATTTTCTCCCGCGGTTTTTGCACGGTCCGAATAAGTATTACACGTAGGGCATTTACACGAATTTACCATTTCTACTTTCACCTGCCAGCTCCTTGGACATTGTCATCGTCGGCCTCTGCCGTGTGATGAATTTGTCGTTGGGTGTTGTGCTTCAGGATCCCCAAGAAGGTTAATTCCCGAAACAACAGATAAAAACTTGTATTATTTGCACTTAAATATATCTTAAAAATTATGAGATTGGAATATAACTTTAACATAAGTAAGATTACATCAAGTTACGTCACGGGCCAAACGCGATGATTGCGTCTTCGATGTATTCCATATGGATATCTTGCCAGAACAAATATTATATAATGAAATATATTTATTGTCTCTCATAAGTAATTGCCACATGCGCCACGGGATGCTATTTCCGGAGCACAAGGATATAGCGGGTGAGACTCTTATGCACTCTCTGAGTATGATGCTGGAGCACGTTCATGTGCTGGTTGGCAATTTCTGAAATATCCCGGTGCGTGACCACGATCGCCCGGTGCCCGGGCACCAGGACCCGGTTGCACTCTTCGAGGGCATCATGGTACAGGCGCTCCATAGTGTCGGCCTTTTTTATGCAGACCGACTGGCCGTAGGGAAAATCGGTCACGACTGCCCCGACGCTGCAATCCTTTACCGGGAGCCGGGTGGTGTCGGCAAGGAGAAGATTGCCTTCTTTTACGTTCTCCTTACTTCCCCTGATCATCAACGGGTCAAAGTCGCTTCCCACGGCACGGAGCCCGAGCATCTCTGCCTCGATCAGGATCCCGCCGGTCCCGCAGAACGGGTCGAGCATTGTCGTCCCGGCCTCTGCACACGAGAGATTGACGAGCGTCCGTGCCATGCGTGGCATCATGACCCCGGGATGAAAGAACTCGCGTTTGCCCGGGTTGCGCTCGTTGTATGCCCCGCGATCGATCCGGTACAGGACTCTGCCAAAATAACACCGGTCCTGTGAAAGGATCGCCCGGTACTCTTCGACCGGGTTGATGAGCTGGACCGGCCCGGTGATCATGGTGCCGATCAGCCGTTCAAACTCCCGCTGCGAACAGGAATTTTTCTCCTGGCAGCCTTCATGGACCAGTTTTGCCCTGCCGGCAAACGGCTGATCGGTGGTAATGGAGAGATCGGAAAGCAGGTGCCTAAACGAACTAATGTCCGGGGCACATTCGCCCAGGTACTCAAGCACGACCTGCGTCATCGCGAGGCGCCGGGCCGCAGTCGGTACCGGGCATTCAGCAACGGCAACCTGCGGCCTTGTATCTGTGACCGATGCGACGCATTCGATCTCGGCGTACGGCAGGGTCGGGTTCTCGCCGGACAGCTCAAAAAGGAGCTTCATCTTTTTTATAAATAGGCGCGAGCCCAGAAATACCTGCGTGAACTTGCGGATGAAACAGGAGATGGCGGGCATCCCGATTAAAAAAAATTATTTCTTTCCTTTCTTCTTTCCCATAATACCGGAAAAGATCCCGCCGGTTTTGCTGCTATGTCCCTCAAGTTCGGCGAGTTTCTCGTAGAGTTCTTTTTGTTCGCCCGTTATCCCCTTGGGGGTAACGATCTTTACCCGGACAAGGAGATCGCCGGGTTTTCCGCGTCGCTTCACACCCTCGCCGGCGATCCTGAGCGCCGTATTGAACTGGATGCCTGCCGGGATCTTCAGGTCGATGTGGCGTTTGTCGATGGTCTCGATCTCAACAGTCGTCCCGAGCACCGCAAGGGTCGGCGTTATCTCGACCGTGGTCTCAAGATTGTCGCCCGTCCGCTCAAAGCGTTTGTGGGGAAGGACGAACATCTCGATATATAGATTCCCGTTTGGGGCACCGTACTCCCCGGCCTCGCCATAGCCTTCCATGCGCAGGCGCATCCCGCTGTCTACACCGGCAGGGATATGGACCGAAACCTTTCGCTTTACCCGGGTATGCCCGGAACCGTGGCAGCTGTGGCACTGCTTTTCCGGGATCTTGCCCCGGCCGCCGCACATCGTACAGGGTGTCATCCGGACAAACTGGCCGAATACCGACTGCGCTGTCTGGCGCATCTGTCCGCTGCCCCCGCAGCGCGGGCAGACATTGGTCTTTTTTGTCTCGCTTCCCGACCCCCCACATGCAGAACAGGCCTCGCTGTGCAGGACTTCGATCTCCTTATCTGCCCCTGCCACTGCTTCTTCAAGCGTGAGCTGCATGCGCATTAAGAGATCGGCGCCGGGCTGCGGGCCGGACCTGCGCTGGCTCCCGCCAAAGAAATCAAAGATATCCCCGAAACCGGAGAAGTCTGATGAGAAGCCGCCACTCCCGTATCCTCCCCCTCCGGTATAGGATCCTTTCGAGGCATTGGTGAATGTCTCGTGGCCCATGTTGTCGTACTGCGCCCGTTTCTGGGCATCGGACAGCACACTATAGGCCTCATTAATCGACTTGAATTTCTCTTCGGCCCCCGGATCCTTGCAGACATCCGGGTGGTATTTCCGGGCGAGGTTACGGTACGCTTTCTGGATCTCTTTTTCATCGGCAGTTCTCGGTACTCCGAGGGTGTCGTAATAATCACCCATTCTACACCACAGATTAATTCCTTTATATACTCATGCTCTTTCAATTAATACTCTACGTGTAATAAAAGCGATTTTCGTAATAATCGCCCGATCCCATGGATGCTCACTCGTCTTTGACTTTGTAATCTGCATTGACGACGTTATCGTCCTGTTTCTTTTCCGTTTCAGAAGACGCTGGGCCGGCACCGGTTCCTGCACTGCCGTCAGGTTGCGAGCCCTGCTGCTTTGCCGCATTCTCCGCCTGCATCTTCTGGTAGATCTTCGTGGTCGCGGCGTAGACCGATTCAGTGAGTGTCTCCATAGC
>NZ_JBAVMX010000071.1:0-3048 GCF_049690535.1 Methanoregula sp.
CTTCTGCTCAGCAACTTCTCTGGTGACCTTGCCAAAGACAGAGAACCCGATATACAGTGCCACCACCGCAAAGATGACCGCGATGATCAACTGGACAATCCCGACAACTACCGTCAAAAGATCCATAATCACACCTTTTTTCTATTATTTTGTACGCTGCAGGGCCGATAAATATATTGACGACAGGTTCAGGTACTGTGTCGCGACGTTTCAATCACCCGGATTGAATGGTACCTTGTCAGATAGTTCGTGGATGACGTCGGGGATTACCCGTATGTTGTTATGGATTGTGTGTGCCTGAGTATCCTCTCATACCTCTATAGTGAGTCCATCCTCAGACACCACGAGCCCCGGGCACTCCGCCTCGAACTGCTCCTTTAAAGCCCGGCGTTCCTCAATGGTCTTGTAAACCTCCGCCCCGAAATGCATCAGTGCGAGACGCCTGACCTTTGCCGCCTTCGCAATATGGATCGCATCCTCAGGGTTGAGATGCGGCCAGCCAGGGCTTTTTTGTCCGGGTTTCAGACCGCATTCGGTGATGAGGAGGTCGGCTTCACGTGCGAGCGTGATCGCATTGTCGCAGACGCCCGTATCGGTGCAGTAGGTGATCACCTTCCCGTCAAGTTCGAACCGGAAGCCCCGGCAGGGAACGGGGTGGACAAGCGGCAGGCTGGTAACTTTAAAGGGGAGCTCGTGGGCACCATCCGCAAGTTCGGTCACGGTCACCGCGAAGGGAACCTGTTCAAGCGGTACTGTATATGGCTCGCGGACAATGCCTGCAAGATCCGCTGTTGTACCAACCTGTCCGCAGATGGTCAGCCCCTTCCTGAACCGGAACTTCACCAGCGTGTGGAGCCCTTCCGTATGGTCGAGATGAAAATGACTGATGAACAGGAAGACCGGTTTGTCCTGCGAGATGTACCGATCTGCCTTTGCGATTCCGTTTCCCGCGTCAAGAATAATATCGTAGTCCCGTGCCTTAATAAGCGTCGAGACTGTGTTTCCCGTTGATGAATCATACCAGCCGTTTGTCCCAAGGAAGGTAACCTGCATATCCGTAACTTGATCGTCTTTCCTCTTCAAGGTGCAGGAGTCCTCTGTCCGGGTGATCCCGGATGTGCAGGATTTTTATGATGCCGGGTCGATGAAGGCATGTCAATTCATAAAATCGGATGCGTGAACTATGAAAAATGTCCCGTGTTTAATCCTGTGTGCCGCCCTGCTCTTCCTTGGCATCTGTGCGATCCCGGCCGGTGCGGTCGTCCTTCAGGTGACTGTCAGAGGAACGGTGACCGATGTCTCTCCTGCGAATAACACCCTGACGTTGTCAGATCCTCAACAATATGGCTGCGATTACGGATCGGGCACGTCAGCCCCGGTCTGTTCTTGGACGCCGCTGAATACCTCCACGCTCACCGGTACTGTTCCTGATGCAGCGGCTCTTTCTGTGTTTGCCAGAAACGATCAAGTCGTTGCAGTGAGCCTTGGGGGGACCGGTGGGACCTGGATCGCGCTTGCAAAATTATACGGCTCCGGCGCCAGCGCAGATAATGCGACCGATGAAACTGGAGATATCGGGAGCCTCCCGGTTGCGCTCATCGGTGACTATGCGGTCACTGCCACCACGGTTCCGAACTGTTCAGCCTGCACCGGGACGACCTGCACGGCCACAGGTTCGAATGTGACCATCACAAGCGGTACCATGAACGTCGCGTACAAAACCCTCTCGCCCGGCGAGTCGCTCTTTTTTAACGGCAGGAACGATGCCTCAAGCGTTAATGTCAGCTTTATGAATGGTGAAGCCTTATCGGATTCGTGCCCCGGTTACACCGGCCTCATTGGTGGGGTCCAGCCGGTTTCAGATTATATTGTCCACGTTGTTCCCCCGCTCGGGATGACGGTGGCCACTTCTCCGGCCACGCAGTCCAATGCGCCCACGACAGTAACTGCTTCGGTGACCACAACGCAGGAATCCGGCCTGCCGTTTGCTGCACTGGGTGTCCTTGGTGTCGGGATTGCTATTCTTGCAGTTCGCCGCCGCGGGGATTAATTCCCTTTTTTTCATGTCCGGCCGATCACAACTTCCATGTGCCGGTACGCCGAAATGGTGATCTGATGCAGATAATTTCCCTCCTGGAGCGTGGCCGCCCATGGCACAGGTAAGAGTCGGTGTGCATGTATCGATCGCGGGTTCGCTCGATCTTGCAGTCGACCGGGCAAAGGATGCCGGTTGCGATGTCTTCCAGATGTTTTCCCGCAACCCCCGGGGTTGGGGGTACAAACCGCTTTTGGATGACGACTGTGCCCTTTTCCGGCAGAAAATCAAAACGTCCGGCCTTCTCCCGGTTGACCATATGCCCTATCTCCCTAACCTTGCCTCTCCAAAACCCGAGGTCTGGGAGAAATCTGTCCAGACTATCAAAGCTGAACTTGACCGGTGCGGGCGTCTGAAAATCCCCTATCTTGTCACCCATCTCGGCCACCATCTTGGGGACGGGATCGCGGGCGGCCAGGCCCGGGTGATAAAAGCGGTGAACGCGGCGCTTCACGCGTCCGATAACGATGTTATGCTGCTCCTTGAAAATACTGCAGGGGAGAAGAACAGCGTGGGCAGCAGTTTTGAGCACATCCACGCGATCATCGGCGGAATTGAAAAAACAGACCGGATTGGTGTCTGCTTCGATACCTGCCACGCGTTTGCCGCCGGCTACGAGCTGCGGACCAAAGAAGGTCTTGCAGCCACTCTTGCCCAGCTGGATTCGACGGTGGGTACAGACCGTCTCAAAGTGATCCACGTCAACGATACGAAGGGGGATCTCGGGAGCGGGCTTGACCGGCACGAGCACATTGGTATGGGGTTCATCGGCGATGAAGGGTTCCGGCGCATCTTCCGCCACCCGGTCTTTGCCCGGCTGCCACTCATCTGCGAAACACCGGTGGATGAACGCCGGGACGACCGGGGCAATATCAGGAAAGTCCGCGAGCTTGCAGCATAAAAAAATTAAAAACGGTATGATCCCTAAACGGGAGACCGATGTATCATATCGT
>NZ_JBAVMX010000072.1:0-14270 GCF_049690535.1 Methanoregula sp.
CATGGCGATCCCCGTCACGACCAGAGCCGGGCCGGTTCTGCCCTCGCTGTTGACGCCGCCATCAGCGAACTGGTCTCGTTTTTCCGTTCGTATACGGAGGGGGACATTCCCCCCCAGCAGTTACGGGCCGGCTTCAAAATGGATCTTCCCCGCAGGGTCACCCGGCGCTGGCGGGAACTTGTCGTGCAGGATACCGGCCGGCGGACGCTTCCCCCTTCCCCACTTCCGCTTGCTGCCGGGCCAGATTCGCACTATTCCCGGTATGGGACGACGCTCATTGCTGCGCTTGTCGGACATAGCAGTATTCTTGTCAGCCAGATTGGAGATGGCGACCTCCTGCTTGTAAGACCTGACGGTACGATCGAATTTCCCCTCCCCCGGGACCCGGTTCCTGCTGGTAACGAAACACATTCGCTCTCGTCTCCCGATGCCCACCTTCTCTGGAGAACCGCTACGCTCGACCGTGGCAAGGGTGGGATTCTTCTTGCAGCCACCGATGGGATCTCGGACTCGTTTAACGGGGCAGAAAGTGAAGAATTTTCGATCTTTGTCCACAGTCTTGTCGACAGGATCCGCACGTACGGGGTGGAGGCCGTTGCCGCGGCTATGGTCGGCTGGCTCGACCGCTACTCGGCGGTTGCAAGCGGCGACGACATGACGCTTGTCTGGGCCTGTGTCCAGCCGGAAACGTCACTGCAATCCCCACCCGGACCGGCAGAGACAGATACTCCGGTTTCTGCATGGGAGGACTGGTAATCATGCCGCTTGCAGTCGGCCAGACTCTTCATGCAGAACTGCTCGGGACGACCCTTTCCGTGATTAAAAAGATCGGGGAAGGTACGCAGGGGGAGGTCTATCTTGTCGATGGCCCCCAGGGGTTCCAGACCGTAAAATGGTACAAACCCGAGCAGGCCACCCCGGACCAGCGGACCGCAATCTCCTATCTTGTCCGGACCGGCCCTCCCTACGGGGCCGCAGGGAAACGGTTCATCTGGCCGCTCGATCTTGTCACTGCCGAAGGGTTACAGCAGTTCGGGTACCTGATGACCCGAATCGATACGCAGCGGTTTGCCGAGCTCGGCGAAGTCTGGGCGCATTTAAAACCTGTCCCAGGGCTTGGCGCACTCTCCGAAATCTCCTACCAGCTCGCCAACAGTTACCGGGCTCTCCACCTTTCGGGCCACTGTTACCGGGACATCTCGGCAGGAAACCTGATGTTTGACCCGAAAACCGGTGACGTTTTAATCTGTGACAACGACAACGTCGGTGTCAACCGGCAGTCCCGGTGCCAGGTCTGGGGTACGATGGAGTACATGGCCCCGGAGCTGATCCGGGGGGAGAGTGACCCATCAACCGAGACCGATCTCCATGCGCTCGCCGTCCTCCTCTTTTATGTCTGGGTCTGGCACCACCCGTTCCACGGCACCATGGAATACCAGTACCACTGCTGGGACATCCCGTCAAAAAAACAGGTGTACGGTTTCTCACCGGTTTTTGTCTTCGATCCCGATAACCCGGCAAACCGGCTGCCGGAAGATCCTGACTATGCTGTCGCCCGCAAGCGCTGGGAACTCTGCCCGCCTGAACTTAAGGCCCTGTTTATCCGGGCGTTTACCGATGGGATCAGGAACCCGGGCCGACGAGTGACCGAAGGGGAATGGCAGAGCCTATTTCTTTCCCTGAAAGACCGGCTGGTGCCCTGCCCCTCCTGTCATGCAGAGAACTTTGCTGACATGACACACCCGGATATCTCCTGCTGGCACTGTCACCGCAGGATCGCCTCATCCCCGTTTCTGCAGATCTGCCGGCCGGGCGGGAATTCCTGCCTGGTACTTACACCCGGGACCACCCTCCGGGCACGCCATATCGCACCGGGCTCCGGTATGGACGACGGGTCCCATGCGATAGGCCGCGTCGTCCCCCACCCGTCGATCCCCGGCGCAGCAGGATTACGAAACCTCTCTGACGATACCTGGCAGGCATCATTTCCTGATGGCACGACAACGGATGTGCCCCCGGGAAAGGCTGTCCCGCTTAACCCGAAAACCTCCATAACAATTGACGGCATATCCTGTACCCTCATGCCGCCTTCCCGGGAGCAGCCATGAACGATTCTGTCCGCGCCACGCTCGCACGTCTTGTCACCCGCTACGGCGTCTCAGTCGCATACGATCCAAACCGATGCGAGGGACTGCTCCGGGATACCTGCCCGGAGTGCTCCCGAGAGATTTTCGTCCTCGTACATGCAGTGCGGCAGCATGTGACCGATGATCTTCTCGCCCCACGCCATACGCTTCCCCTTGCGCTCACTGAGGGGTTTCTTGCAAAAAGGCTGGAAGACGAACTTGGATTTTCCGGCGAGGTGTCACGCTGGGCGGTCATCAGCTGGGCAGAAGCCCTCGGGCTTGCGAGCCCAGCTCCGTCAGCATCGACGCCAAAAACGTCTGCCGCCTCAGTACCGTCAGCACAGCACACGACGCCCACCAACCCGGCCCTTCGCGAGCAGTGGGCGGCTGATCTCGACCGTGCCCCGCGTCAGGTCCGGCTCGGGATCATCACAAACCTTGCCGGAGCCCCCGATACGGGGAATCTTCGGCTTCTCATTGGCGCACTGGAGAATGATGACTGGGCGGTGCGCAGCGCAGCGTTCGATGCCCTGTCCGATCCCGGGACGGGTTCTGCTCAGATCCTCATTGACGCGCTGCGCGACACCCCGGACGGGATAGCCTGGCGTGTGGCGCTCATCCTCGGGACTCTGCGGACGCCGGATGCCATTGATGCACTCATCCCCCTGCTCGATCGATCCCCGGTCGTCCGCGATGCTGCGATCTGGGCACTCGGTGAGATCAGGAACAGAAGGGGCGTAACACCGCTCATGAAAATGCTGCACCACCCGGAAACCGATGTCAGTCAGGCCGCAGAGGACGCGTTAAAAAAGATCGGATAAGGTACCTTTTCCTGTACCGAACTGTGGTATCTTGCCATTTCTCTTTTGGGCCGGATTCGATCATTCACCTGTACCGGGAGTATATCCCAACCTTTAAGCAGGGTGATTTATCATAGAGACCTGATTAAAATGAAAAAGCAAAAAATTGTATTCAGTGTTTTTACCGTGGTAATACTGGTGCTGGGAATTTTTAGTGCCGGGTGCACGACCAGTACCGCGAATTCTTCGGGATCCCCCGCAGAGACAGCGGTACAGGCACAAAATACCCCGACCTCATTACCAATAACCGCCACGTCCGCAGTGGTGACGACAACACTTCCGGCAGCTGCAACAACGGCGGCGGTCCAGTATACAACGTACACCAATTCCCAGTACGGCATAACATTATCCTATCCCAGTGACTGGGAAATGCAGGAATCAGGTCAGCTGGCCATTCGGGATTATGGGAGAGATACCATCAACGTTGTAAATTTTTTTAGCCCGGGTAATGACTCGTACGTAACATTCAGCGTCGATGTGGATCCGTCCACGACAACAGATCTGGGAAAATACTATAATCTTGCTGTCATCGCCCTCCAGAATTATTATCCCTACTTGGTGATGACCAAGCACGATGCCCAGCTCGAAGTTTCCGGCAATTTAGCATATAGTATTGATTATCAGGTGCCGCTTGATGACAACATCAATTCGGGTTATGGCCACCAGGTCTATACAATCGTTGAGGGAACCCCCTATATTTTTTCCTATGAGGGTGCGAATATTTCCCCGACAAATGACGTGTATGCAGCACATCTCGGTGAGGCTCAGGATATGATCAGGAGCGTCACCATTTCCCCCGTTACCAGTACCGTAAAGAGCCGGTAAAATACGTCCTTACACGGAAGGGCAGGAAACAACCGGGTGAAGACTATCCCATGGGGAGTTCATGTCTTCAAAAAAGTAAAAAAAGTAATATTACATCCATTCTGATGCTGAAAAACCGGGCGCAGGGCTTTCTTATTTCAGATCCAGACCATTTTCTTCTTTTTCTGTCCGTGGCGAAATTACCTCTATGGCCAGATGTTTTGAGAACACCCTCTCAAAGGCCCGCTGTTCTGCCTCAACACCCCAGACCTCAAGCTGGCAGTCGTTCTCCGCGATAATATCGAGGACGACTTCGTTTTTCTCCACCCTTACGAGCTTGGCATGCTCCACGAGTCCCGCATGGCTGCGGTCCAGGCTCTCGCCCAGCCGGACAAATGTCGCAAGCGCGAGAACCATCCGCTGCTCGCGGTCTGCGATGTCAGTACCATCAAGGCGTTTCTTTCGCGGTTTTTTCTTGCGGTGGAACCGGGCGATATTAGCTATGATATCGATCTCTTTCTGGTCAAAACCAAGCAGTTCGGAATTTTTGATGATATAATACGAGTGGGCATGGTGGTTGGTATAGGAGATAAATGACCCGATGTCGTGCAGGAAGGCGGAATATTCAAGGAGTTCCCGCTCCCAGTCGCCATAATCATGCAGTTTTAACTCTTTTGCGGAATCGAAGAGCTCAAGCACCAGCCGGGTTACGGTACGTGCATGGGACTCGTTAATCCCGCAGGACCGCCCCAGCTGGAGAACACTGCTCTCCCGGGGTGAGAGTTTCCCGAACAGGGGGTAATCCTCCATACGGGAGAGATAATCTACAAGAAGGCCGTCCTGGAGCCCCCGGCTGGTCGTGGTTACGGATTCGAGCGCGAGTTCCTTCATAAACGTCTCGAGGATCACGGCCCCCGCGATGATGATGTCGGCCCGCTCGGGATTGATCCCTGACACTTTCCGGCGCTCTTCAAGCGGGAGCGAACAGAGCAGGTCGATCACTTTTTTGAGGTCCCGGTACGTGAGCACTCCCGGCGGAGAAAGTACATCCGAGTGAAAGGTTTTTTGCGCGATTTCGGCAAGGTTCATGATGCTGCCGGAACTGCCCACCGCGAGATCGATTTTCTCCCGGCGAATCTTCTGGACCGTATGGATAATGGCATTTTTCACGTACTGCTGGACGGTTCTATACTGTTCAGGACGCACGGGCCCGGTAGGGTTGCCGGAGAGAAAATGTGAGGTCAGCCGTATCGCGCCGAGCCGGAAACTTTCAAGCATTTTGTACTGCTGCTGACCCCCGATGGAGATCTCGGTGCTTCCCCCGCCGATATCAATAAAAAAAGCCTGCCGGTCGCCGAGATGCGTCCCGCTTGCGACCCCGAGGTAGATCAGCCGCGCTTCTTCGCGCCCCGAGACGACCCGTACGTCAAGGAGCGCATCGTGCTGCAGCCGTGCCAGCAGTTCTGACTGGTTGGAAGCCTCCCGGGCCGCCGATGTGGCGACCGCGATAAACTCCTCGGCAGAGAACGTGCGGGCGAGATCGACAAACTTACGGCAGACAAGGCAGGTCCGGTCAATGGCCTCCTGCGTTATTTCTTCGTCATCAAACTCGCCTTCCCCGAGGCGCACCTGCTGTTTCTGCCGGGTAAGGATGCTGTACGAGTGGTTGGGATTGAACCTGACAACGAGCATTCGTACAGAGTTTGTGCCGATATCGATGAAGGCGACAACACGTCCGGCTGCCCCGATTGTTTTGGCTCTCACGGTATCACCAGCGTTTTCCCGAATACTTCTGCGAAAAGGTCACTCTTTTTGAGTGCACGGGCTTTTTCCGTTGATACATCCCCGGTGCCGGTAAGGATACACCGTACTTCCGGCCCTTCTGTTGTGCAGTGCAGATCAGTCACGTTTCCCGTATGGAGATAATCAAGGCCGTCAGCGACCCTGAGAAGTGCGGCAAGGCTTCGGACACGTTTTTTGTCAGATGGTGAGAGGAGGAGCCAGAAACCGGCCGGCCTCACCCTTCCGCTCCCCCCGTGAAGCCCGGCAACGAGACTGATGATCCCCTGCTCGCGGACCGGTACCGGCAGGTCGCCGCTTGTGAGGATCAGTTCAGCGCTTTTTTTCTGGTGTCCTGCCTGCCCGGCAGTCCATCCGATATCGTGAACGATTGCCGCAAACGAGAGAAGGTCGCGGTCGCGCCGCCCGAGTCCATGAAGGGGCGCGAGTTCATCAAAGAGCCGGAGGGAGAGCGCTGCCACGTTCATGCTGTGGGTGACGTGATCGGGCGCTGTAGCAGAAAGCCGCAGAACTGCCTCGCGCTCCTCTTTTGTCTCACGGGACGACCGGCGGCCAAATGCCATTTTCTGGCCTTCCAGTGCCGCGACCCGCAGGGCATCACGGAACCCGGTGCGGACAAGGGAATCCCAGTACCGGACAAACTGCCGGTAGAGCCGCGTCCGGCGCCGCTCGCGGTTGACAAGCAGCCTCCGGAGCGGGGCCACTGCAGAAATCGCTGCGCCGGGGAGGGTCCCCACGGGGTGCCTACGGGTATGTTGTTTTATGATCGCACGGGTCATCTGTTCGATCCAGACGTCGCAGTCATGGATGTCGCCAAGGAGATCCTGGATCTTCTTTATGCGGGCGATAGGTTTTTTGAACCCGCGCCGGTAGAGCGGGGCATAGGTCTCCAGCGTGTACCGCAGTTTTTTTGCCGCAATCCTCAGGGCATGGTGCTCGTACACCGCATCCGGGTTGTGCACGAAAGGCTCAAACCGGTCCAGCCCGGCCAGCCGTCTGCCGATCCGGTCGGCAGCACCGGGGAGTATCCCGAAATACCGCTCCCGTTTCCTCCTCTTTCCCGGTGCTGCCGGTGGGGTGCAGGCCTCCCGCAGGGATACCAGTACCTGCGTTTCCTCGAGTTCGTCCAGCACGGAGATTACCTGCTGCTGGAGAACTTTGCGCCGCTTCTGGAGCTGAATAAGGAGTTCGGCAATGGGATCACCCGATGGTAAAGGCGCCGGGACCGGGGTTGTTGCACCGGCCGGTACTGTTCCACCTTGAGTTTTCAGGTATTTTTTTAAAAATGCGATCTGGACATCCGTATCCCGGGCATTACCAAGGGCACGGGTGATTTTTTTTATTTCATGCATCCAGTGCCGGTAGTCCTTCTCCGGGAAACAGGCAGAAAAGAGCGGGAGTGCAGCCCGGAGCCGGCGGGAGGCGACCCTCATGCGATGGACCGGCTCGATATCGTCCGCGGCCCGTACGCCGGCAACCTCTGTCGAGAGAACATCAATAAGGGGCAGGAGCCGGCTTACCCCAAAGACGCAGGGACCGGTCTCGAATACAGCCTGATCAGGTGCCGGCATTGTACCATATCCCGGGGTGTTCGAGGAACCATGACTGTGAATCGACCGGTGCCTCTCCTTTTTGCGGGTGTTTCCGCTCGTATCTCCCGTCACCGGACATCAGCCGCAGCTGCCGGTTATCCCTGAGTTCGGTATCGAGGATGGTTGTAAGGAGCGCTTTTTTGATCGCGGGATTGGTGACCGGGAACAGAACCTCAACCCTGCGGTCGAGGTTCCGTGGCATGAGGTCTGCGCTCCCAAGGAACACGTCGTCATTTCCGCCATTTTTGAAGTAATAGATCCTCGCGTGTTCGAGGAACCTCCCGACAATCGCGCTGACTGTGATGTTCTCGCTCGTGCCGGGAAGGCCCGGCCGCAGGCAGCAGATACCCCGTACCTGGAGTTCGACCTTTACCCCGGCCTGCGAGGCGCGGTACAGTGCGCTGATACAGTCAGGATCGACGAGTGCATTCATCTTGAAGATGAGGTGGCCGCCCCCATGTTCCCGGTGGCACGCGATCTCCCGGTCGATCCCTGATATGATCGTTGTCCGCAGGGTCACCGGTGCAACGGCGAGCTTCCGGTACTGGTCGAACCGGGCATAGCCGGTCAGGAAGTTGAAGAGGTTTGCCACATCGTACCCGATATCCCGGTCGCAGGTGAACATCCCGAAATCAGTGTAGATACGGCTTGTCGTCGCGTTGTAGTTGCCGGTCCCGAGGTGCATGTACCGCCGGATGCCATCTTTCTCGCGCCGGACCACCATGCAGAGCTTCGCGTGCACCTTGAGGCCGACGACCCCGTAGACGACGTGGACACCGGACCGTTCAAGTGCCCGGGCCCACCCGATATTGTTCTCCTCGTCGAACCGTGCCTTGAGCTCGATCAAGGCTGCCACGGCTTTCCCGTTCTCGCGGGCCTCCATGAGCGCCCTGACAATCGGCGATTTCGAACCGACCCGGTATAGGGTGATCTTGATCGCAAGGACGTCCGGATCGTGGGCCGCCTGCCGGATAAAATTGATCACCGGAGTAAAACTGTCATAGGGGTGGAAGAGGAGGATATCCTTTTTCCTGATCGCAGAAAAAATATCTTTCTCTTCGGCAAGTTCCGGCGGGATCGATGGCTGGAAGGGGCTGTCTTTTAAGTCGGGGCGGTCAAGCGAGAGCAGTTCCATGAGGTCTGCCATCCCCACCGGGTGGCCGATCCGGTACAGCATATGGGACCCGATACCCAGTTTCTTTTCAAGCATGTGGCAGGTGCTCTCGTGCATCAGGGAGTCCACCTCGATCCTGACCGGGGTGCCCCGGGCGCGCTGCTCCATGATCTCCTCGACTGTTGTCAGGAGATCGGATGCCTCATCGACTTCGATATCAAGGTCTGCATCACGGGTGATACGGAAGGGCGATGCCCCGACGACTTCGAGACCGGGGAAGAGAAGATCGAGATTCGCGGCAACGAGATCTTCCAGGTACACGAGGTGCACCTGCTTGTCGTCCCGATGCGTACCGGCGCCGTTCTCCGGGACCCGTACAAGCCGGGGAAAGAGACCGGTGGGTACCTTGATCCGCGCAAAGAGTTCCTTTCCCATCGGGTCGCGGATGGTGATCGCAAGGTTAAGAGAGAGGTTCGAAATGAACGGGAACGGGTGGGCGGAGTCGAAGGCAAGCGGGGTAAGCACCGGGAATACTTCCTCGACAAAAAACGTGCGGAGCGCTTTTTTCTGTGCTGCATCCAGGTCCTGATAGGAGTGGATGAAGATACCGGCGCCGGAAAGCAGGGCGAGCACGTCCTGCCAGCAGTCATACTGGAGAGAAAGCTCTGGCAAAAGTGCTTTTTCTATCGCGACGAGCTGTTCCGATGCCGTCATCCCGTCAGGGGGAGCCCTGAGTACCCCCTGCGAGGCCTGCCGCTGGAGACCCGAGACACGGATCATGAAAAATTCGTCAAGGTTGTTTGCAAAGATCGAAAGGAACTTCACGCGTTCAAGGAGCGGGTGCCGTTCGTCTTGTGCCTCTTCGAGCACATGGTGGTTGAAACGGATCCAGCTCAGCTCGCGGTTGATATAGAGTGACGGGGAACCCGACGGAGGTGCGGAATCGGTCATACGATCACCGGAACACTGCACGGATGGTTTCATGCAGATGTCTAATAATGTACTGTGATGGTAGGGAGGCCGGGTTTATCAAGCCTCCACCCGGCAGGAGGTTTATTGAGACCTCATGAGATTGCCGTATCAATCAACAACCGGTAAAATATCATTCATGTCCCGTTTTTTGTTTGTGCTCCGGTGTAACCGGGATCTGTCCTTGATTGTCTCTGCGAGCGAACCTCTACCTCACATAACGGTGGGTGATACGTCCTCATTCAAAGGCTTCATATCCGGTGCAGTCAACTGTATCGTGAACTCTTATGACCGATGCAACATATGGCGCAAAACTCCAGCGTGACGGCACAACCTACGCGATCCAGACCCGGATCCCGGCCGGTGTCGTCACCCCGGAAAATCTAGAAACGATCGCGAAGGTCGCAAAAAAATACCATATTCCCCTTGTGAAGATAACGTCAGGCCAGCGCTTCCTGCTGGTCGGTGTTCAGGAACAGGATATTGCAGCAGTGCGCAGGGAACTTGGCAGTCTCGGGACGGCCTCGATCACGCCCGGCGTACGCTATGTCCAGTCCTGCCCGGGAATCTCGTACTGTAAGAACGGCACGCAGGACTCAATTGCCCTTGCCCGGGAGATCTCCGATGAATACGCGGGAAAAGAATTTCCGGCCAAGATCAAGATCGGTGTCTCCGGCTGTCCGCGGTGCTGCGGGGAGAGCCGGGTACGGGATATCGGTATCATGGGAACAGCGAAGGGCTGGACAGTCTTCTTCGGCGGCCACAGCGGGTTTAAATCCCGCCAGGGTGAGCAGGTCGCCACCTACCTCACATCAGCGGAGGTACGGGACCTGATCCGGGCCCTGCTTAATTATTATAAGACCCATGCGGAGCCAAAGGAGCGGAGCTCACGATTCCTTGAACGGGTAGGAACGGAATGGATCGGGAATGTGAAACCGGTATAAGGGAGATCGTGCTGGATTCAGGACATTCCGGTTAAAAGTGGTCTCCCATCTTATCCGTTGAAATTGTGGTACCGGTAGCAGTTGTCGATAAATTCCTGTTTCCGGTGCTCGCTTGCGTTCATCGGCGGCCTGAGATACCCGACCGCCGGGGTCTGCTGTGCCGGACAGAACGGGCAGAGTGCGGCATCGACATCCCCTGCCTTGTCCCGGACCGGGCAGTAGTACACACCGTCAATAAGTTCGACCCGGTCGCCGCCGGGAAATCGCATGCCCACCGGGTGGCCCGGCTCCTGCCGGACAATCATGCAAAAACCGGCAAGCAGGAATTTTAAGAACCGGAGCCGGAGATCGCCGGTCCCGGGCCGGCACTGTGCGATCACCATATCCCAGTAGGCGCTCTCTGCATCGGTCACCGGCTCTTTTTTTGTCCTGAACGTGCCCTGCTGGTCCATGAGCCGGATTGCCTGATACGTCCCGAGCAGGTGGCCGGTGATTGCCTCTTCAAGTTCTTTTTTGTATTCAGGAGCAAGGTCACGGATCGAATTCCCGAAATTCTGTTCCATCTGCCGGATGTCGCGGGGCAGGTACAGAAGCACGACCCGGGCAATGGCCACACCGAGTTCGCCCCGGCTCTGCATCGTCCTGAAACGGGTGCAGTCTTTACGGATGGCCCCGGCTACCTGTTCAGGCGTACCCTTCCCGGGGTTGTACGGCATATCGGTATTCATAGCGAGAATTCTCCCGTATTTTTTTAGTGATCGTCCCTGTCTGATATTTTATCGGCCCGGCACATGTAAGGGTTCCGCCGGGTTTGGGCATAGCCGGAAAACATTGGTATTTCATAACAAAAATGTCCCCCCGTGTTATATAACAAAATCCGTTTGCATTTTTGTTATGCCATGGGATCTCTGGTGCAGGAAAGATATTTGTGCTTGCAGGGAAACATCCATTCATGGCAGCATCGCATGGATCATCGTATGCTGAGTTTCCCCCCTCTATTCTCGTAATTAGTATTATCGTAATTATTCGGGCGTAAATTTACGTCCGATTCAAATTCAGGATGTGTTATGATATGGGTTCTCTGAATGGTGAAAATATGGGTTTAAATAAATGTTGCTCATTTCCGAACAACATATTAGCCAGTAAACTGCGCTTTTTTGATACCACGTTACGAGACGGGGAACAGACCCCGGGTGTGTCGTTAAACCCGGACCAGAAATTAGAGATTGCGACAAGGCTTGCAGACATCGGTGTCGATGTTGTCGAAGCCGGCTCTGCTGCGACATCCTCGGGCGAGCAGGACGCGATCCGGCTTATCTCGAACGCCGGGCTCCCGATTGAGACCTGCACGTTTGTCCGGGCCGTAAAGACCGATATCGATTATGCCGCGGACAACGGCGCCGATTCGGTCCATCTCGTAATCCCGGTGAGCGACCTGCACATCGAAAAGAAGATGCGCAAAACCCGGGAGCAGGTTGCAGAGATGGCGTGGAACTCGGTCGAGTACGCGAAGAGCCGGGGACTCATCGTTGAACTCTCGGGCGAGGACGCGTCACGGGCCGACCAGAAATTCCTCGCGCACATTTTTTCCGGCGGCGTGGAACGCGGGGCAGACCGGCTCTGTTTCTGCGACACGGTGGGCGTGCTCACGCCCGAGAAGTGCGCCGCATTCATCCCGCCGCTTGCCGGGATCGCCCCGCTCTCGATCCACTGCCACGACGACCTCGGTTTTGCGCTTGCAAACACGGTCGCGGCCTTAAAAGCCGGCGCGACCTGCGCCCACGTGACGGTAAACGGCCTTGGCGAGCGGGCGGGGAACACGCCGTTTGAGGAACTGGTCATGTCGCTCGAAGTGCTCTACAACTACCCGACCGGGATCAAAAAAGAGGAGATCTATTCCCTCTCGACGCTTGTGTCACGGCTCACCGGCGTCCCGCTGCCGGTCAACAAGGCCGTAGTCGGCGAGATGGCCTTTACCCACGAGAGCGGCATCCATGCCCATGGCGTGATCCGGGAACCCTCGACCTACGAATCCATCCGTCCCGAACAGATCGGGAGGAAGCGTCGGATCGTGCTCGGGAAACATTCCGGCTCCGCATCCGTCGAAGCGGCGCTGCACGAGATGAAGTATGCGCCAAATGAGCAGCAGCTCAAAGCGATCGTTGCACGGATCAAGGATCTCGGCGACTCCGGGAAACGGGTGAGCGATGCGGACCTCATGGCGGTTGCCGACGCGGTGCTTGCGATGGAATGCAGGCCGGTCATCCGGCTCAAGCAGTTCACGGTTGTCTCGGGGAGCAGCATGATCCCCACGGCCTCGGTCACACTCGAAGTCAGGGGCAGGGAAACGACCGGCGCGGCAACAGGTGACGGGCCGGTCGATGCCGCGATGCAGGTGCTCAGTAAATCGGTCGCCGATGCCGCGAACATCCGTCTTGAAGAATATCACGTGGACGCAATCAGCGGCGGCACCGATGCGCTCGTGGAAGTGACCGTAAGATTAAGTAAAGACGGAAAGATAATAACTTCAAGAGGCGCCCGCACGGATATTATCATGGCGAGCGTCGAGGCGATGATCGCCGGTATGAACAGACTACTCGAGGAACGAACATGAAAACCGGGGCAAAACTCCTCATTGAAGCACTCCAGCGCGAGGGAACCGATACGATTTTCGGTTACCCCGGCGGCTCGGTGCTGCCGATCTATGATGAACTCTACGATTCACCATTGCGGCACATCCTGGTACGGCACGAGCAGGCAGCTGCGCATGCCGCGGACGGGTATGCACGCGCGAGCGGCCGGGTAGGGGTATGCCTTGCCACCTCGGGGCCCGGTGCCTGCAACCTGGTCACCGGGATCGCGACGGCCTACATGGACTCGGTCCCCCTTGTCGCCATCACCGGCCAGGTGCCGACCACGATGCTCGGGAACGATGCCTTCCAGGAATCGGATATTCAGGGCATCACGATGCCGATCACGAAGCACAATTATCTCGTAAAGGACACCTCTGACATTCCCCGTGTGGTACAGGAAGCGTTCTACATCGCGGGCACGGGCCGACAGGGACCGGTGCTTATCGATCTGCCAAAGGATGTCAACACCCGGTCGGTCAAAGAACCGGTCGTGCCGGAAAAAGTGTCGCTCCGGGGTTACAACCCGACCTACAAGGGAAACAAGCGCCAGATCGACAAGGCGATCGCACTGATCACCGCTGCAGAGCGCCCGCTCATCTATGCAGGCGGTGGCGTGATCTCATCCAATGCATCACCGGAACTTGTGACGTTTGCGACCAGCCTTGGCCTCCCGATCACGACTACCCTGATGGGAATCGGGTGCATCCCCTGTGATCACCCGCTCAACCTCGGGATGCTCGGCATGCACGGGACCGAGTACGCAAACTTTGCCGTGACTGAATGCGATCTTTTGATCGCGATTGGGGCCCGGTTCGATGACCGGGTCACGGGCAAGATCGACACCTTCGCGCCGCATGCGAACGTGATCCACATCGATATCGACCCTGCCGAGATCGGGAAGAACAAGCGCGTGGACGTGCCGATTGTCGGCGACGTAAAATCCGTGCTCACGGACATGATTGACGGGCTCAAAAAGAAAAATGTCTGCGACGCGTGGCAGAAAAAGATCCAGCACTGGAAGCAGCATCACCCGCTCCGGTTTGGGGAGAAGAACGGCTGCCTGCACCCGCAGTTCATCCTCCAGCAGATGAACGAACTCTTGAAGGGCGATGCGGTGATCGTCTCGGAGGTGGGCCAAAACCAGATGTGGACCGCCCAGTACTTCTGCTTCCGCAAGCCCCGGACATGGATCACCTCCGGTGGCCTTGGCACGATGGGCTACGGGTTCCCAGCGGCGATCGGGGCGCACTTTGCCCGGCCCGATGTCCCGGTCTTTGATGTGGCCGGCGACGGGAGCATCCAGATGAACATCCAGGAGATGGGAACGGTGGCGCAGTACAAGATCCCGGTGAAGATCGCGATCCTCAACAATATGTACCTCGGGATGGTGCGCCAGTGGCAGGAGCTCTTCTACGACCGGCGCTACGC
>NZ_JBAVMX010000073.1:0-5521 GCF_049690535.1 Methanoregula sp.
GTGAAAGTGTCGCGTAGTTGCACCGGAAGCCGATCATGCCCGGTTCCATGTGGATGCCCGAGCCTTCACATTCGAGCGGGCCCCGTCCGGTGTAATACGTGTGGGGATCGTAACCCAGCAGGGCGAGGTGTGCAGTGTCTGACCCGGGCCGGATACCGGTTGCGATAGTATCCATGATCCCGCACACGCCTTCTGCTGCAAGCCGGTTGAGCGTGGGGTGGTGCGCCGCTTCAAGAGGGGTGAGGTTTCCGAGTTCCGGGCAGGGCCGGTCTGACAAACCATCAATAACGAGAAACAGGATCTTATGCGCGGTCATTCTTATGGATTGTTTAGACGCACGGATTAATTATGTTTCCCGGTTATGATTCGGGAAACAGTATGCCGTAAACCTTGTCGGAAATCAAAAACCCGCGAACGGTATACCCCCGGAAACCGGGACCGTATCAGATCGTACGAAAAACTGACCTGATAAAATTCCTAAAAAACAAAAAAAATTACTTGGTGGAGATCGGTGCTGCGACCTGCTCGACCTTTGACTTGATGATCTCGACCCGGCGGGTGGGGTAGAGCGTCTTTACGACCTTGAAGAGGTCGCGGGAGATGTCGCCCGAGACGATCCCGTTAACGAGCGTCGTTAAGTCCCATGCCGCTGCTTGGGTGGCAAGGCTTGCGAGGATCGCGTTTCTGAGCGCGTGTTCCTGTGCAATGTTTGCCCGTGCAAAGGTGTAGCAGCTGATCGTGAGCCGGACTTTCTTGTTGTCTTTTGTGACAACCAGCGTGTGGCAGTCAATGCGGGAGCTGCGGCGCTTGACAAGGGACCGCAGGTAATCGCGGGTCACTTCGTGGCCGACAAACTCGGTGTATGCCGCGTCGCCGGTGATCTCTGCAATCTTGAAGCTCATCTTGATGTGCTGCTTGGCGTAGTCGTTGGTGATTTCGCCGAGGGTGGACTGCATGATCCTGCCCTTGACCATCTCGACTTCGCTTGCAATGGTGTCGCCGATATACGCCTTCCCCAGATTATCGGGGGTGTATACCTTGAACCAGCTCTTGGCTTTCCAGCCTTCAACTCTTCTTCCAACCTGTTTCTTCTTTGCCATAGTATCAACTCTGGATTTTTATTCCTCTTGTGTTTGGTTTCCTGTCTTTTTTCGCGGGAGCGTTGTTGTCTCGTCCGCAATTGCCAGATTCATCAGGTAGTCGTCTACCGATGCGATGACAGACCGGATCTGCGTGCCGTGGATCACGGTTGTGACCCGGTTGCCGTCTGCGGTGGTGGTCATGCCCGTGAGGTTATCCGGTGCCAGTGACGACGCCACGCTTTCTGCGTCCGTGTGGACGGTAGTGATGAGGCCGCTGAGCTGCATCATGCAGCAAGCGCCTCCTGCCATCCTTTCACGAATGAGCCGAGCTGGTCGCAGGGGATCGTTGCCCCTGCGCGGGAGTGGTGCCCACCGCCGTTCCCGCCGCATGCGGCGGCAAGGTTCCGGACGAGTGGCCCGAGATCAACCGTGACGCTGATAGGGGATCGCGCCGATATCCGGCAGGCATCCCCGGACCGTGCATACACGAGCACCGGCGCCTGGTGCACCCGGTCCCGGGCGAGCACGTCAGCGATGTCGCTTGCAAGCGTTACATTCTGACACTCATAGACTGCGTCGCCTTCGTGTGCGGGATGTACCGTTTTCAGTGCACCGATAACATCGAGGTGATGCCGCCGAGCAATCTCCCATGCCTTTTCGATCTCCGCTGATGAGCGAAGACAGAGCGCAACTGCAAGGTCGCCGTGACCGGATTTACCACAGGCATCGATGACGGCGGTAAGCGCGTGGGCGTCCTCGATTACCTCGCGCTGGAGGTGAAGGGTGTCGCCATAGAGCAGTGCCAGACCCTCTGCTGATGTCTGTGGGGCGGATTTGAGCACCACAAGGCTCATCAGCGTATCAAGCCGCAGGCCGTTTGCGCCCTGCGCCCCGGTGAGCAGGTCAGCGACAGCGGAATCGTCGCCGCTGATCCCTTCGAGGTACGGGTAAGTGGCAAGCAGCCACTTCTCTGCCATATCGCGTCCGGCAAGCGTCATGCCCCGGTCCGGGACGATGATCCCGTTTGCCACGCCTTCGTTGAAGATCTCAAGGTTCCTGCCGGCAAATGCCTGCCCGTCGCCGATGATACCGGGCATCACGAGGCCGGCAAGGTCGCGGTTGTCTCCCATCTCCTGGGCGACAATATACGCCATGCCGGCAGCGGAGAGTTCCCGGTCGCCGTCGATCTTTTCGAGCCTCGGGTTTGCATGGAACTGCCCGGTAAAGAGCGGGAGGTGGTGGTCCACCACCATCGTTTCAGGAGGCAGGTTCTCCATGCCGGACCCGATGTCGCACAGGAGCGAAGCCGCATCGTGGGAGAGGCTGGCGGAAGGGACTTCCGCACAGATTCTCAGCCGGAACCGTATGCCGGTCCTGAGCATCGCATGGCAGAGGATAGCCCCTGCTGCGATGCCGTCAGCGTCGTGGTGTGCGTACACCTCGATGTACTGCTGGCGGCGGATCTGGTCTGAGATGGTTTTTGCGGCTTCTTCAAGTGACATGGGAATCGGTAGACGATATGCTGAATTATCTGGACAGCAGGATTTCGGTGGTCTCCGGCTTGTAGGTGAAACCTGCGGGCAGTTTCTTCGTGCCCACGTAGTACTTCACGAGCCGACGAATCTTGGCCTCGACAAGGTGGAGCTGCCTCTTGTTGTGCAGATCCTTTTTATTGTCTTCTAGGTGCTTGCGAAGCCCGAGCGCCTTAATCATGAGATCACGGAGATCCTCGGGGATCTCGGAGCTGATCTTGTTCTCTACTAAGATCTCTCCGACGCTTTTGCCGGTGACCATTTTGACATCAGGGACGCCGTGGCGGTCCCGCAGGATCAGGCCGATCATGCTGCTCGATGTGCCTTCCTTGCGGAGATCGACAATGATTTTCTCGATCGCTGCCTTGTCCGTGTTGGACCATGAAGGCGCCTCATTCCGCGCAGGCCGCACAGAGCATGACTGTCCTCTTCTTCTGGTGTGCATTCGTGCCATAGTTATACCTCCGGTTATTATGTAAGTCCAGAAAAGTGCAGTATTTTACTGACTCTCTGTAATCCCAAAGCCTGAGTTTTGAGGCCGTGCCAGAAAGGCACGTCGGACTTACATCTGTCAGCACCAATTAAAAAGTGCTGTCTTACTATTGACGGCCACGAATATTAAGGGTATCTGAGACCCGGGCCGTGCATATCGTGGTACGCCCGGGATATACGGGACGTTTTTTATCAGGTTCATTCTGCTGATCAGCAGCCAGTCCCAAAGGCACACAAGCCCGACTGCCGGGAGTGCGTGCAGGATTCCTGCACGGGGAATCCCCTCATCTTTTTACTGTACGAAACGAAACGGGATGGTACGATGGACGACCATGCCCGGGACGTACCGGGGGATGAGGATCTTATCCTGTTCCGGGATTGTTTCTCGGTAAAGTACATCCAGTCCGCAGCCCTTTTTTGCCAGCTGGGGTTTGCCATAGAGTCTGCCTACACCAGAACAGGCATCCTGTCAGCTGACGAGAGGCTCCGGCACGAGGCGTTTGTCCTCAATGCACTCTTTTCATCGGTGGCATTTTTAGAGTCCACCATCAACGAGCTCTGGTCAGATGCAGCAGACAACGCGTATTTCTTTCCCGATGAAAAACACGAGGCGCTGTTACGGGCGGTCGGGGAGAAATGGAACAATGAGAATTATTTTGACCGTACCCCGCTGCCGGTCAAATACCAGAAAGTCCTTGAGATCGGCAACAAGCCCCTGTTTTCTGAGGATGACCCGGTCTTTTTCGGGATAAAAGATCTCATCTTGATCCGGAACTACCTGATGCATTACCGGCGCGAATGGGTGACCCTCCCGACCGGCACCACGCCCGATACCGGCACCGGGGCCCATGCAGAAAAGTTCGAGTATCACCTAAGGGACAGGTTCAGGGAAAATCCTCTCGCAGCAAAAAACCTGCCGTTCTTTCCGGACCGGTGCCTTGGGCACGGGTGTGCGGAATGGGCGGTAAATACCAGTCTTTCGTTCACCGACCGGTTCTTTGCAGCCTTGGATCTTCCCGCTTCATATGAAGGAATAAAAAAGGAACTGCGGACGAGATAACCGATCGGGACATCCCGCCGGTTCCTTTGGGCACACGCATCCCGTTGTGATCCCGTCGAAAAATTATAAAAAAAAGATGTCAGCGGTATATGACCGGGAGAGTTACCGCTTCTTTGTCTTCTTCTTTTTTGGCTCGTCCTTTGCCATGGACATGAGATCGATGATATAACTGCCCTCTTCACCGCCGACGCTCACGATCCGCTCGTCGCTTTTTGCCATCTTATCGATGTTGAGTTCGTAGGAGCCCGGGCCCACGATCCGGATCGTCTCGACACGGTCGAACATCTCGACTTCTTTTTTTGCCTTGCCCCTGACCCTGGGTTCGACAACTTCGAGGACTTCTTCATTTGAATCGCCCGCGATCTCCTCGATTGACTTCTCATCGAGCACGTCCTTATTGATCTCGGACTCCTTGACGTAGAGGAACTTCTTGCCGCCGCAACTGGCGCAGCCTTTGAGGATCTCGGTCGACCCGTCCTTGTATTCCCTGCCGCATTTGGTGCACTTGTGTGGCATAATTCCTCCGCAATCAGGCGAAGTTCAGGATCATCTTCTCGTACAGCTCTTCCGTATTCCGGCCCTCAAGGCCCGATATCGCGACGACCGGGTGCTGGGGGAATGCGCTCCGGATCCGTGACGGGGCTGCATCGGGCAGGTCGATCTTGTTTGCGACAATGATCACCGGCAGGTCCCGGCTCTCGATGATGCCGACCATCATGATATTGACCTGCATGAAGGGATCGAGCGTCGAGTCCAGCATGTAGATGACACCATCGATATCCTCGCGCAGCCAGTGCATCGCTTCGGCCACACCCTCGGTCGCTTCCCGGGCCCGGATGATCGCCTCATCTTTTTCCATCCCGAATTCCAGGAACTCGTGGTAATCGATCTTCGTTGTAACTCCCGGGGTATCCACGATATCGATTGTCACGGTATGCCCGTTTGCCCCGGAGATTACGATATCCTCTCGCTTGCGTGCCCTCCGGGTCTCGTGCGGGATCTCGCTGACCGGCCCGACTGCATCGCCGGTCCAGTCCCGGGCGATACGGTTCGCGAGCGTCGTCTTGCCTGCATTCGGCGGCCCGTAGATCCCAATACGGGTCCGCTTCTTCTTGAAAAACCGCTTGATAAATACGGAAAATTTCTTCTTTGCATTCCCTAATGTCTTGGAAAATGTCGTCATAGGGCCTCTCGTTTTGTCTGCATGGTGTGCTGGTACAACCGGGTCACCATCAACCGTGAGTAGTGTTTGGAGAGGGTTCTTTATTATGTTTCTTGTACCGCCCGTCATGGTGCTCCCGTGATATTCCCCCGGGAGATTTTTTTGTATTACCCGGCCGCATCGATTTTCGCCG
>NZ_JBAVMX010000074.1:0-2063 GCF_049690535.1 Methanoregula sp.
AGCTGGTTTACGATACGCTGGCACTGCTCCAGCGTGCAGACGGTGCCTGCTTTTATTGCGCTCCGGCAGGCGATAACCCGGGTGATCCGCTCGCGATCGCTCACCGGCCGGGTGGGATCGCTGCTCAGGAGATCGCTCACGAGGTCGTCGATCTGCTCCGGCCCCTCAATCTTTCCCATCACGGCCGGAACTGCCCGGACTAAAAACGACCCGCTCCCGAAATCCTCGATAATTACCCCTTCCAGTGCAAGCACGGGAACGAGCTCGCGGAGGATTGCCGCGTCCTTTGGCGGCCGGTGGATGATTGCGGGGACGAGGAGTTCCTGTGCGTGCCGGGCCGCCATGCTCCGGCTCACCTGCTCATAGAAGATCCGTTCGTGGGCGGCGTGCTGGTCGATGATAATAAGTTCACCATCAGGGGCGGCGGCAAGGATGTAGATGCCGCCAACCTGGCCGATCACCTCAAGGGGAGGAACGGCTGGGGTGACCGGGGGAACCCCGCTCGCGAGTTCGGTCTGCCTGAGCCGGTGGTCGGTCGAGACGGTCCCGGTATGGGTTGGTTCGGTAAAGACAGACTGGATCTCTGCGTTTGGAGCGGGAGTGACTGCCTCCGTCAGCCCCCGGTCGGCACCGTACGGCGCTGCCGGTTCAGCAACACCCGGAGAGAGCCGGGCTGACGCGATTCCTGCGTCATCGAGTTCACGGTTCTGCCGGCGGGGCACGACAACTTCGGGGATCAGGTCGTTTTTCATGAGCGCCGCATGCACCGCTTCCCGCACCGCCTCCCCGATCTCCTTCTCCTTCGAGAGCCGGACCTCTTTTTTTGTCGGGTGGACGTTCACGTCCACGAGCCGGGTATCGATCGCAAGCGACAGGAATGCAACCGGGAACCGGTCACGGGGAAGGAGCGTGCCGTACCCTTCCTTGACAGCGGCCATAACCGCAGCAGAGGAAATATACCGGTCGTTGATGGAAATAAGGATCCGGTCGTGGTCTTTGCGCGAGAGCGCCGGCCGTGAGATAAAACCCGAAATGCGCATGAACGGCAGATCGGATGAGACCGGGACGAGCTCGCGTGCGCAGTCGTTCCCGAAGATCCGGGCGATCGTATCGAGCGGCTGTGTTGTCCGGTCCGTGACAAGCTGCTCGCGGTTGTTGTGGGAGAACCGGAACGAGACCTGCGGGTAGGCAAGGAAGATCCCTTCGAGTAACCCGTGGATGCGGGCAAGCTCCGTGTTGAGGTTCTTCAGGAATTTTTTCCGGGCCGGCGTGTTGAAGAAGAGTTCCTCCACAAGGATGCTTGTCCCCTCGGGAGCCCCGGTCTCTCCTTTCTCTTTTATTACGCCGCCGATCACGACAAGACGGGTGCCGGCGACCGTGTCACTGCCCCGGGGTTTTGTGACAAGCGTCACTTTTGCGACAGCAGCGATGCTCGCAAGCGCCTCGCCCCGGAAACCCAGCGTGTGGATCTTGAACAGGTCGTCGATTGCGGTGATTTTGCTTGTCGCATGCGGGGCAAAGGCGAGTTCGGCATCGGCCGGCGACATTCCGCTCCCGTCATCGGTCACCCGGATGGCTGATATCCCGCCCTGTACGGACGTGATATCGATCCGGACGGTACGGGCCCCGGCATCGATCGCGTTCTCCACGAGTTCCTTGACAACCGAAGCCGGGCGCTCCACGACCTCGCCCGCCGCAATCTGGTTGACCGTTGCCGGGTCGAGGACCCGGATGGTCCGAACGCCGTTCTCCTCGGGGTTCATCGTTCTGCCTCATTCTTGTTAATTCCGCCGGATTTTTTTGCGAGGTGTGTGAGTTCGGCAAGTTTTGTGAGCGCCTGCATTGGCGTCATCGTGTCGGGATTAAGCCGGGATAATTCTGTGACCACCGGGTCCGGCTCTGCTGGTCCTGTCCTTGCAGGTGCGCTGTCATCAACGAGCAGGATCTGGGTATAACGCTGGGGTTTTGCGCCCGGGAGAACGGCATGGTTGAGGGATTCGGTGAGGATCGCGTCGGCACGATCGGTCACTTTCTTTGGGATCCCGGCAAGACGGGCCACGTGG
>NZ_JBAVMX010000075.1:0-27245 GCF_049690535.1 Methanoregula sp.
GCGGTAAAATCCGGCACGATTGTCGGGATCGGCCGCTCGTACCGGGGTTTTCACGAACGGGATCTCCACGGGGCGTACCTTGTCCCGGGCCTGATCGACGCCCACGTCCACATCGAGAGCTCGCTTCTGGTCCCTCCGGAATATGCCCGGCTGGTCGCTTCGCACGGGACGACAACAGTGATCACCGACCCCCACGAGATTGCAAATGTTGCAGGAGTGGCCGGGATCGAATACATGCTTGCCTGCCGCGCCGGGTTACCCGTTGACATCAGGTATATGCTGCCGTCCTGCGTGCCGGCAACTCCGCTCGACACCGGCGGTGCCTCGCTCGATGCCGGGGCACTTTCCGGCTTTTTAGGTCGTGACGGGGTCATCGGCCTGGGCGAGATGATGAACTTCCCCGGGGTGCTCGCGGAAGACCCGGCAATCCAAAAAAAACTTGCGATTGTACCGGTACGCGACGGCCACGCCCCGCTCCTTTCCGGGATGGACCTGAATGCCTACATCCTTGCCGGGCTCCAGAGCGACCACGAGTGCACGACCCAGGCAGAGGCTGAAGAGAAACTCCGGCGCGGGATGTATATTTTTATCCGGGAGGGGTCGACCGAGAAGAACATCGCGGCGCTCATCCCCATGGTTACACCGCAGAACGTATCCCGGTGCAGTTTTGCGACCGATGACTGTCATGCCGATCTTCTCGCCCGGGAAGGACATATCGACCGGTGCATCCGGACTGCCATACGCTGCGGGCTTGAGCCGGAACTTGCGATCCGGATGGCGACACTCTCAGCGGCAGAACGCTTCGGGCTCTCTGACCGCGGGGCGCTTGCACCGGGCCGGCGGGCGGATCTCTGTATCGTTGACGACCCTGTTTCGTTTACCGTAAAAGAGACACTCTGCTGCGGAAAGCCGGCGGCAGCCTATACCGGCCCGGCTGCCATGCCGTCCCTTCCTGCCATGGTCCGGTGCACAACGCCAACCCGGGAACAGATACAAATCCCTGGGCAGGGGACAGCGCGGGTCATCGGCCTTGTGCCCGGCCAGATCATCACAGCGTCGCTGCAGTATGATCTGAATGCGGTCGCACTTCCCGACCGGGAACGGGACCTTCTCAAGATCGTGGTCTGCAACCGGTACGGCAGACAACGGATCGGCACCGGGATCGTGCACGGTTTTGGCATTAAGGAAGGGGCAATTGCCGCAAGCGTCTCCCACGATGCACACAATATCATCGCGACCGGTGCGGGAGATGAGGAGATCCTTGCTGCTATCGCGGAGGTCATCCGGGTTAACGGAGGGATGGCGGCAGTAAACGGATCGGAGGTCACGGTGCTCCCGCTGGACTGTGCCGGCCTCATGTCCACGCTCTCTGCCCGGGATGTCGTAGAAAGGCTGGATGCCCTGCGGGAAGCAACCAGGAAACTGGGGGGCATTGCTGAGCCGTTCATGTATCTCTCGTTCCTCGCTCTCACCGTGATCCCGGCGCTGCGGATCACGGATCACGGGCTCTTTGATGCGGTCGCATTCCGGGATGTGCCGGTGTTTATGGAATAGATCCCTGCGTCACGCTCTTCGGGCACCTTTCCGGGCATTCCCGGAACAGAAGAGTGACTGGTGCCCCATGTTTTTTAATCTTCACGAACCTTGCCGGACTTTTTTTGGAATAACACCTGTTGACTCTGATTAAATCCAAAATTTATTCCTGCCAATAACAGAAATAAGTTGTACAGGTAATCGGGAAGAAAAGGCACGGCCGGCTTGTCATAAGATAAAAAAATATCAGATCCGAAAAAACGATTTGATGGTTTAATTGCTTATTCTGACCATTTTCCTGAAGGATAAACAGACTGTATTTTCATCCCACGCCACGTTAATAGATCCTTCATGCGTTAATCCAGTTGTCTCAATCTGATATCACCGATGAGATCTAAATTTGAATTGAGGATAACTTTTGCTTCCCACGCAACAGCACCCATTCTTGTTGCTCGTGCTTTTACATTCCGGTGATCTTTAGCGGATAAATCTGAGGGTTCATCAGAAATAGCCGATATTACCTGGACAAGTATTTTACCCTCTTTACTATGCGCTTCGATGTTCGCTGAACCCAATGTATGAGTATCCCATTTATCGATAGTGAAACCTTTTCCTTTAAAAAATTCGACGGTATATCCCTCTCCGGCCTTCTCTATTTCATGTGGTGTTGGCATTACGTTCTCCCTCCAGATTCTGTGATTTGCTCTCATGCAGTTAAACGGCGATTGTCCATAAATAACATACTATATCCCCATGAGCAAGGAGTGCCGCCGCACCAAAAAGGGACGCCCACGCGGCGGATAGAGCGAATAAATTTTTGGAAACGTCGCTCCGCCACAAATCCCCTTCAACCGAATGGATGCATCATCGCAACCGGGGGATGCCCGAGCGGCGGGGGCGCAAAGCCCCAAAGAGCATGCTCTGCTAAAAGATCCTGGTGTAACTCCCACCGAGAATCCCACATTTACCGACGGTAAAAACCCCACAAAACCACCGTATCCCGCCATCCGGATACCCCTGTTTCATTCATACGAAGCCGAGGGATGAAGATCTCCGGCGTTTTCCCGGAAAAACCGGGTCGCTTTTTCCCGATCAGGAACCCCCTTTATTTTTCGGCCATATTTTCATTCCAGTCCATTCCAGCGTTCCGCATGACCAGTTGATCATCCCCATTTTCATGGTCAAAAGAACGCGGCTAAATTGCACGGTTTTTTCCTGATTAAAAAGGCCCATTTCAAAAAATATCGATATAAAACAAAAATCGTGCAGTGGATTGGCACCATTTCCACTGGAGCGTCCCGGCCCCGGATCCAGCCTGAAAACTCTCCGTCGGAGAATGGATCATGGGAGAGGGCATGTCCGGCCACCGCCCCCATTTATAAGGGGTGCCCTGCCCAAAGGGTGGTTCTCCCCGCCCAATCTTTTTTCTTTCTGTGGGGCCATCTCTCCTCTCCCCTACACGACTCCCAGAGACACCGCATAGATCCCGAACTGGATCAACGTCAGCGGCACCCCGATCTTCGCGAACTCCCAAAACGTCAGCGTCTCTCCTCTCGCTTCAGCCTGCTGGATAATGATCACATTACTCGCTGCGCCAAGGATCGTAAGATTTCCGGCAATCGTGCTCCCGGCGGCAAGCGCCATGAGATGTGCGGTCGTGCCCCCGGCCTGCAGGAGGAGTGGCTGGAAGAGGGCGACAAAGGGCACGTTCGAGATGAACTGGCTGATGACGACGCTCGTTGCGAGGATCGCGGGAACGGAGGCGAGTCCCGCGACACTGGCAAGCGACTGGAAAAATCCGGTCTGCCAAACGGCTGCCATCAGGACGAACATCGCGGCAAAGAAGATGAGCGTACACCAGTCGATCGCTTTGAGCACCGCGACCCTCTCGCCCGAGAAGATAATGATCGGGAGGGCAGCGGCAAGGCCGATCAGGGGCAGGGGGATGACGATGGCGCCGGTGACAAGCGATGCGGCGATGTTTGCGATAGCGAGGCCGATGAGGATCCCAAGCGAGCATTGGACGATCCGGGTGAGCGCCGGGTCGGGGACGGCAGCGGGCGAGGGCTCGCTAGTGGCGGGTGCGGACGAGGAGAACTCCTTACGGTAATACAACCGGAGCACCAGCCACGCGGCGGCGAGGCTTGCGATGGTCGGGAGGAGGAGCCAGGCAGCAAACGTGACAAACGGTGCGGCGAGTCCGCTGTTGACTGCGACGAGCAGGTTCTGCGGATTTCCTATCGGGCTTGCAACGCTGCCGGTCGTAATTGCAAACGCGAGGGCAAAGAGCAGCATCTTTTTTGGGAGACTGCACCGTGCGGCAAGACTGAGCACGAGCGGCGTCCCGATGATAGCGAGCGTGTCGTTCATCAGGAGCGCCGAGAGAATCCCACAGCCGAAGATCACAAGGGCGAGGAGCTGGCCCGGGGATTTCGCGTGCCGTAAGAACCGGGATGAGAGCAGGTCGAGGTACCCGCTCCGGGAGAGCGCTTCCCCCACGACAAACATCCCGAACAAAAAGACCATCACATCGATGTTTATCGCGGCAAGAGCTTCGGCAGGTGCAATCTGGCCGAGGAGGAGGACGGCGACCGCTCCCCCGAGCATGACCTGCCAGATCCTCCAGGAAAACCTTCCCACCTGCCGCACGGCGATGAGGCAGAAGACGGCGGCAAGGACAATGATCGCAATATACGTAGTGGAGTATTTCCCGGTTCAGGCACATGAGCCTTGGCACCGGCTCTGAAAGGAGCCGTACCTTACAAGAGAGAGCCAAAAAATTCCCGGTTTTTTAGGAAACCGGTCACTGCGGTTTTACGGTCCAGTGGAGGAGGATGCCATCATCCAGCCGGGTTGTGTCGGCAAGAGTGAGCCGGGCGAACTCTGTTTCCGTTATCCAGCCAGGGCCGTCCGCGAGCGTCGGCGCATCCTTCCCGCTGATAACAATGCTCCCGATATAGGTATAGATCTCATCAACGAGCCCGGCCCGCACAAGGCCGGCAATCAGCGTCCCACCGCCCTCCACCATGAGCCGCCGGATCCCCATCGCCCCGAGTTCGTCGAGCACCCGGACGAGGTCGACTTCCTCGTCCCCTGCGACAATGACCGTCGCCTTTTTCCGGAGCACGTTCACTCGCGCCGGGTCCGCACGCCCCGCAACCGCCACCACCCGCAGCCCGTCGCCTTTGTTGAGTACCGAGGCGTCGGGGGAGATCCGGGCCCGGCTGTCGATGACGACCCGTGCGGGGTGCTCCCCTTTTCCCTCCTGCTGCCGCCGGCTTTTGAGATCCGGGTTTTTTACCGTGAGCGAGGGATCATCGGCGAGTACCGTCCCGATTCCGACCATCACCGCATCGCAGCCCGCCTTGAGCCGGTCGACCCGGGCAAAGTCCTCTGCACCGGAGATCTTCACCTGTCGGCGTTCACGGGTCGAAAGTTTCCCGTCCGCACTCATCGCCACGTTGACAACAACCGAGGGGCGCATACGAATAGTGTTCTTGTTTTTTAAGATTTTTATACCCCTCCGTAAAACAGGCTGCCGGAGAAGGATACGGTGCCGGGCTGTTGCCTGCTTCAGTCATAAGATACCAAGGTTCATACATTGCACCCGGATTCCCATGGAGAACGCATATATAACAACAGAAGTAAAAAGCCTCAATGCCGATGGCTGGTACATCTCAGAAGAACCAGCAGTTCGCGTCTGAACGGGACGATCTGCTGCGCGGCGGTGTGATCGCACTGCTTGCCGCACTCTGTCTTCTGACCACGGTCTTCGCGTTTGCTCACGATATCGATATCCTCACCACCCCTATCTTTTTTCTCCCCATCATCTATGCGGTGTATGCATTCCCCCGGCGCGGGATCATTGTTGCGGTCATCTGTGCCTGTGCTTACGAAGTCACCGGGTACGTGTTCCGGTATCCGGACCCCGTGGAGCTTGCTGCCATTACCGTTCAGGCTGTGCTCTTTGTGGGCATCGCCGGCATCATCGCGTTTTTGATCGAGCGTACCAAAAAAGAGGAGATACAAAGACTGGAGGAGAAGATCAGATGCGACAATGAACAGCGCCGGGGGATCGTGATGACCGTCGCCCACGAACTCCGGACACCACTCCAACCCATCATTGGATACCTCAATCTGCTTCTCGAGGATCCTGAAGAAGCCGGGCTGACAGAAGAGACGCAGAAACTCCTGAAACGCTGTCTCGAAAGCGCAGACCGCGAACGCCAGATCATCAACCGTATGCTTGATCTCTCGGTCCTTGACTCCGGAAAAATCCAGCTTGCCATCACCCGTTTTTCTCTCTTTGACCTTGTCCAGAGCGTGATCGATACCAACGAGTACGCCGCAAATGCGGATATTACAGTAAAGATTCCCAAAAAAATCACCGTTGCTGCGGATATGAACCGGATCTTTGTCGTTGTCGATTCAATCCTCTCAAATGCGGTACGGTATTCCAGCCCGCCGCGGACAGTTGTTGTTGACTGCCATTCCGGTGACACCGATCCATTCTGCCATATCTCCATTACCGATAACGGGATGGGAATTCCCCCCGATACACAGGGTTCGATCTTCGAACCGTTCCAGCTTGCCGATGCGACGACCCTGTCACGGAAGTTCGACCGGATCGGGCTCTCTCTTGCCATTGCAAAAAAGATTGTGGTCATTCATGGCGGGGATATCACGGTTGAGAGTACGCCGGGTGTCGGGAGCACATTCACCATTCATCTCCCAAAAATGCCGCAGAAATAAAGCCGGCTGCCTCCGGCTTGCAGGTATTTCCTGAAGAAATTACTTCGTTGTTGTCGTGGCGTACGGACACAAATAGCTGCACAATAAAAAATGGTGGGAGTGGAGAGAGCAGCTCTCCTTACGTGTCCCCGGGTATTACTTCCCTGCCGAGAAAAGCGGGATAATTTTTCCCGCCTTCTCATCGGATATGAAAAAGACCAGCGTATCCCCTGCTTCAAGGCGCATGGTGGGGTCGGGCTGGGTAAACCGCATCGTCCCCCTGCGGAACCCGAATTCACGGATGCCGAACCGGTCTTTGAGGCCCAGTTCGGCGATGGCCTTTCCCTCCACCGAAGACCCGGGTTCCACCCGTACCGTGTGGACATGGGTTGCCTTAAAGAGCGTCTCGAAATTCTGTACCTTCCGGTGCTGGTTCGGGTCGGTGCACCGGGTAAAGAGGGCATTACCCAGGCGTTTTGTTCGTTCGATGATCCTTACGACTTCCTCGTCCGGGATCTGGTAGTGGTTTAAGGCGCGGGTGAATATTTCGAGCGCTGACTCAAACTCCTCGGAAATGACCTCATCTGCACCGAGATCGAGAAGGTGTTGTGCGTTTCTGACGTGCCGCGTCCGCGCGAGAATATGCACGTCGGGTGCAAGCTGCCGGGCCGTATGAATGATGCGGGGGATCGCCTCCTCTTCAGAGACTGCCACAACGAGTGTCCGTGCCTGTCGTATGCCTGCATGTTCGAGCACTTCCTCCTGCACGGCATCCCCGAAGATGAAATTGGGCCGGTACTGGGATCGCTCCTCCCGGATGATCTCGGGGTTGAGCTCGATGACCATATAGGGGATACCGGCAAGTGTCGCGGCCCGGGCCACGCTTTTCCCGGTGATTCCGTATCCGGCGATGATGATGTGGTTTGAGAGCCCCTCTTCGGGTGCCGTCTCACCCGGCCGAAGGGTAATTTCCCGTGAAATCCTGTTCGGGAAGAGCCGGTAGAGCAGGTCGACAACAGAAGGGGAGGCGCTCATGGCAAACGGGGTAAACGCCATAGTGACAACAGCCCCGGCAAGGAAGAGCTGGTAGACCGGTACCTGTATAACACCGGCATCGAGGCCGCTTTTCGCGAGCACAAACGAGAATTCCCCGATCTGGGCGAGGGCAAGGCCGCAGAAGACACAGACCCGTGTCTGCATGCCGAGCACCGCAGCTGAAAAGGCACCGGTCAGGATCTTGACACCGAATATAATGAGGATGATCAGGGCCACATAACCGAAATTCCCGAGAACAATACTTGTGTTGAGGAGCATCCCGATCGAGAGGAAGAAAATGGCGGCAAAGACATCGCGGAACGGGATGATATGGCCCAGGGCATCGATATTGTAATCAGACTCCCCGATGATCAGGCCACCGATGAACGCACCCAGCGTGAACGACAGGCCGGCCTCACTGGTGAGCCAGGCAATGACAACGCAGATGCCGGCGATCGTAAAGAGGAAGAGCTCGCGGCTGCGCTCCTTTGCCACCCTGAAAAGCAGCCGGGGGATAACCCAGTACCCAAGAACAATGATCACAAGGATGATAAGGGCAATTTTTGTTACCTGATAGGGTATCAGGGATATGTCAAGACCGGCCCCATTCCCGGCAAGAAGCGGCAGCACGAGCATCATCGGGATGATGGCAAGGTCCTGGAAGATCAGGATCCCAAGGAGCGTCCTTCCCTGGATCGTATCGACCTCGCCTTTCTCCTGGAGGATCTTCATGACGATGGCCGTACTTGAAAGGGAGATGATAAAGCCGAAGATCAGGGCCTCGGCAAACGGCATCTGGAACGCGAGCGTGATAAGCGTAATTGCGACGATTGTCGTACAGACCTGGACAATACCCCCGATAAGGACCGCGCGCCACGAACGGAGAAATGACTGGAACGAAAATTCGAGACCGATAGTAAAAAGCAAAAGGACGATCCCAATCTCGCCGATCGTGCCGATGAGGGTCTGGTCGGTAATCAGTGCAAAACCAAACGGCCCGGCCAGCATGCCGATAATAAGGAAACTGACGATACTGGGCAGCCTGAATCGCTGTCCGAGGTACAGCAAGACGATGGACAAAATAAGGACACAGACGACGGCAAGCATGATGTCCATGAAAAGCACCACCAGACAGGTAATTTCGGTATAGAGGTACCGGCGTGAGAATAATTATAGGTTCCGGGGGGACGGGAATGGCGGATCCCTGACAGCCCTTCTGTAGTTATCCTGCTGGTTACCCAATCGTCCACGGGATGACAGGCTCATCTCCCTGTAATCACCGTTCATGCGTAAACGTCTGTAATGATGGGGCATTGAAAAGAAGGTGTTGGTGGCTCAAAGCCGGACACACACCTGAACAGCTGACGCTCCCGGATGAGAAACAGGTAAAAATCGAAACGATTATTTAGTGACTTTATATATTTTAGAACATGTCGAACAGAACTGCCCTCGTCTTTGTCGTCTTCGTTTGTCTTGCTGCGATTCTCGTGGCCGGATGCACCAGCAGTACAGCAAGTGCAAATGCCCAGACTAATACGGGGCCGGCTGCAACCATGACACAGGTTTCAACCTCAGGAATGGTAACACCGGCAGCAGCGCAAGGAACGACAGCAGCTGCATCGCAGGATCCCATTGTTGGAAAATGGTCAACCCCCACCGTTAAAGGGTACAGCGCACAGGTCGTCTTTGGCGCTGACGGAAGTTTCACCGGGTATCTCAACGGCGGAAGCCAGGTAATGAAATCAGGGACCTGGCAGAGTGCCGGCAGCGGCAAATATACCATAACTATCTCAGGTACTGCTGCACCCGTGAACTGGGTATTTGAGGCCAATACCAATGTGGCCTACGATACTGCATATCCATCTATTGTATACTCCCGTATGAGTTGAGTATACCGGACTTTTACCCTTTTTTGACGGAGAGTTTTTTTTCTTTTGCTTTTTGAGAAGCGCACAGATTGCGCCGGCTGGCGGGTCATCGGTCAAACGGTTTTGTATGCATTTAGAATGCCTGCACCAGACAAAAGATCCTGTAGTGAAGATGGCAGGGAACTAAAACTCACCGTTTGTGTTCTATGGAATCCTTCGTAAAATGCGAGCACAGCCTGCCGTGACACAAAGTCAGGATATAAAATAAGGATTTCATGCCCCAGCCCGGATTTGAACCGGGGACAACCAGATCTTCAGTCTGGCGCTCTCCCAGTCTGAGCTACTAGGGCAGGAGTACAAATGTTGTCAGTTGTGATTAATAAATGATACGCTCGACAGGGTAGTATGACTCCCTCCTGACCGCTCTTATTTATGTCCCGCCATGCCAGTATTAACCTGATGCCTCCTTCCCCCCGGCGTGCGGATGACACCGCCGGTCTTGCCAGTGCCATTGCCTCGCGCACCGCCCATGTCGTTCACCTGACGCACAACGATCTCGATGCGGTCGGAGCCGATGCAATCCACCGGATGAAGTTCGGGAAAGACGGGGTGTTTACGGTCTGGAGTTCGGTGGGAAAGTTCGCCGGCCTCTTCTCCCTTATCGCGTCCTGCCCCGGGAAAGGCGACATGCTCTCGATCTCGGACCTCGGCTGCCAGAAGGATATGGAAGCAGTCACGGGCAGGGCACGATCAAACGGCTGGGTCATCGAATGGCGGGACCATCACCGCTGGCGGGAAGAGGAGATTGAAAGGATTAAAAAACAGGTCTCCCTCCTCCATATCGATACGGATGTCTGCGCAACCGGGATCGTCGCACGGGACCTTGCGCCGGGGGACCCGGTGGCGGAGGAGGTTGCCAGAGTCGTCTGCGATTACGATCTCTGGAAACATGCCGATCCCCGATCCGCTGTTCTCGGGCAGGTACTCCAGAGAAAGAAAAATCGGGACCACGTCCGCGACTGCCTTGTTGCAGGAATTTTTTCCGACGCGCAGATCGAGACCGAGTACGCGGAGATCAGGGCCGAGATGGATACAATGATGGACCGGAGCCTGCGGCACACCACATTCCTCGGTAAAAAGTACCGGATCGCGTTTGCCCCGCTCTACGGCTACCCGAGCGAGACAGCGCATTTCATCCGGGGGAAAAAGAACACCGATATCGAAGTGATTATTGGGAAAGACGGAAAGTTCTCGCTCCGGTCAGTGCCCCCGGTAAGCCACCTGATCGCACGGGAGTTTGGGGGCGGCGGACACCCGAACGCGGCGGGAGGCAGTTTCTCCTTTACCGTGGTCGAGCGGTTTACCTGGTGGCTCTTTAAGAAGAGCCGGCACTTTGACGAATTCGTGAAGATCGCAGAGAAATTTTAAAACGCTGCCCATCAGGGTCGTGTTTTCAGAGCAGTATACAAAGCACTCTGCAGGATGATGCTGGCATGATCCGCAACTGTGCGATCATGATCAAACTGGCATCTCTTTTTTTTGTTCTGTATACCGGCTGATACTGCAACACCACGCATCAGGGGCAGAGGATCAACTGGACATCATCTGCGATAGTGACAGTGCATCAGTCGGTCCTGACAATGACCCCAGGGAAACAATCCCGTGGTATCATCAGGAGCAACCTGCTCCCGGGTTTTTCCGCTGTTTGATTACCGGAGATATATAAAAATATTTATCTGCCAGCGCGTACGAAGGGATTTAGTGTTGCCTATGGCCACGAACACAATTCCTGTTGAAAATATTACCGGCGTCAAGTGGGGATCACTTGTCCTCCTTGGTGTACTCGCGGTGATATTCGGACTCCTTGTCGTACTCTTCCCGACCATATCCGCTACGGTCCTGGTTGAACTGATCGGGATCCTTATCATCCTTGTCTCGTTTGCCGCACTTATGCTCTCTGCACTCTCACCGGGCGGCTGGAAAGCCTCGATACTCCTTGCCGTTCTTGCTATTATCGGGTTTTTCTTTGGGATCGCCACGATCATCCATCCCATTATCATGGGAGAAGTGATCTTCCTCATCGCCGGCATTGCCCTCTTCCTCGGTGGACTTATCGGGCTTGTGCTCGCGGCCGGAGAATCGCATATGACGCACCGGGGTCTCTTTGCCCTGCAGGGAATTCTTTCGATCATCATCGGGCTTTTACTCTGCGTCCTCCCCATTCTCGGCGTCGCCCTGATGGTTCTCTGGGTAGGCGTGATTCTGGTTGTTTACGGTATTCTGGGAATCGCCCTCGGGTATTGTATCCGCTCCCTGCCGGTAGCTTGACTCAAAAGGTTATCATTCCTTTTTTTATCTGTGGCAAAACAGTTACGTTCCGTCTTTACAAAACAGGCAGATTGGAGGATGCCGGATCACTGCTTGTATTATGGAGTGCCGACGGATTGTCAGAACTCTGCCCTGGCAAAAGAGAGATTTACGAGAGAGGAAACGAAAACGGGCAAGCCCCAAGCAATTGATTGGTCATGCCCTGCGGTCTGGTATTAAAAAATAATCCTTCCAGCCCGGACGGGTGATGCCAAAAACCGGGCAAGGATCTCTCGCAAACAACATACCGTACGAGTCCAGACTCACCATAAGGGTCAATACAGCTGCAGATACCGGGGAGGTTTTATTTTGTCGGACCGGGTTATTTCAGCGCCCCGGCAATTTCTTCCCGGACCGTCTCATCGATTTCCGTGGAAAGGGCCTCTTTGAGAGCGGTCGTAACCTTCTCTCCCCCGATCACGGAAAGTGACCGTACGGCCATCAGTCTCACGAGCCGGTTCTCATCTTTTAGCAGGATGATCAAGGGATCGATCGCCGTGGAATCTCCAAGGCCCTTCAGCCCCTTTGCCGCCATGTACCGGACATGGTCGCGGTTGTCCCGGAGACCCTGGACGAGCGGTTTTAGCGCCTTCTCATCGGCAAGTTTCCCGAGAGCCTCGACCGCGCGGTACCGGGTCTCCCACCGGGGGTCGTTTACCGCTGCGGCAAGAGGTTCGGTCGCAGCCTTGCCGGTGGCAACGAGCGCGAGCATCGCCTGCTCCCGTACGGATTTATCCATATCCCCGAGTGCTTCGATTAAAGGCCGTATAGCCTGCGGGGTTTTTGCATTGCCGAGCAGGTATGCCGCATATCTCCGTACGGCCGGGTCTGCACCGTCGTGCAGGGTATGTACCAGGACATCGATGCCCTGCTTTCCAAGATCTTCTGCCCCTTCCGGTGCCGGTGGCACCTGTGTTTCCGCCATGATAGAATCCTCATGGACTATGTACCATCCTGAAAATATTAAAACACTGTACGATCCCCTGTTCTGACATCAGGTACTGGCGTTGCAGCATACGGGATCTGCCGGTCAAAAAAGGCGGGTGCCATTTGCACCGGCTGTACCAAAATGGATACACCACTATTTTTCAGAAATTCACGACAAAAAAAGAAAAATTTTCTGGAATAGTTTTGCATCCGGGTAAAAAGAACAATTATTTCGTAGTAGCCGTTGTGTTGACCGCTGTCGTGGACTTAACCGTAGTATTGGTTACCGGTGCCGTTGTTGCGACGGTTGTCGTACTGCTGCCCCCGCTGACCACCGGCTGTTGGGCGACCCCGGTCGTCACGTTGACGGAGAGTGTCACTTTGCCATTCGGGGCAGTAGTGGAGCCGGTGGAAAGTAATTTACCATCCTTGTAGATCGATACCGTAATCGCGTGACTTGAGCCATCCTGTTTCGAGAACGAGGCCGCCACATTACCGGTTGCACTCACGCCGGTTGCATTCACCACTTCCATATCCTTCTCACCGGAATTTGTGTCCTTCTGCAGGTTATCCGATGTCCCGTACGTCCCGGTCCACCCGCCGAGATAATTCACGTAGACGTAGACCCCGGTCTGGGGAATGGAGACCGGTGTCTGCGTTGCTACAACAATGGCAGAACTGTTATCAACAGTGGATGGGGCTGTTGGGGCTGTTCCTGCAGCGGTTGCTGCGGCAGAAGAAGATCCGCTTGAACTATGCAACAGGTTCCCGAGCGATCCCATCTTTGGCAGGATGACTGCTGCTGCGACAACGGCGAGCAGGATAATCACGATAATACCGATGACGAGGACAATCTTCTTTTTGTTTACGGGTTTTTTTGGCCGGGGCGGTGCTGACGTGGGCATCGATGCCGGAACAAGGGGAGTGGGGGGCAGATCCTTGGGGGAGAAGAGCCGGGGCATAAACCGTTTCTTTACAGGGGTTGCGGTTGCAGGCTGTTCCCGGGCTATAGGTTGCTCCCAGGCTGCTGGTGCCGGGTTAGCCGGTTCCGGGGATACGGGTTGTGAAAATGCCGGCGTGGGCGGGATGGGGCGGGGAGGGTCGCGGGGCATTTGTGCGACAGATTTCCCGATGAGCGGTTCGATGGACTGGATATCCTGATCGATCGGACGCCCTTTTAGTGCTGTGAATGCTGCCGGTGTTGAGGGAGCAGGCTTCGGGGCCGGTGTCGGAATAGTCTCTCCTGGACGTACTATCCGCGTGCCGCAGTTGTTGCAGAAACCGGAACCATCAGGTACCTTCGTACCGCACCGGGTACAATAGGTACCAAGTATCTCTTCCGGTGCCGGGGCGGGAGCCGGTGCAGGAGCAGGTGTGGGGGCCTGCCATGACTCCGGGGGATTTTCCATGATCTTTTTTACTGACGGTGAAAAATCGGCCGGTCGTGCCGGAGGTACCTGACGTCCTCCCATCTCATACGCAGGCTGCGCAACTTTATTCTGCCCGGATTGTGCAGTATCCATCCCGGGGATAACCTTGCGCATCACCTGTTCAAATGATGGTGTATGGTGCGCCTTGATCTGCCGGACCCATTCGTCCCGTTCCTTACTCCGGTTCCCGCCGCCCTCGCGTGAGAAAGTCAGGACCATCTGCCGTGTTCCGCCGGTCTTTGTGATGACTCCCAGGCTTACGATAAGATCCCGGATTGCATTTTCACCTGCCTCCACCGATTGGATCGTGGCAAGCGGGATCTCTTTTGGGGGCAGGATGCCCTTGAGCCTGTCAACGAGAATAATTCGTTTGTTGGTAAGGATAGCCTCAAACGAAATCGATTTGACATGGACTCCCTGCGTCCGCATGAGAATCTGTTCGTCACCATGTAATTCCGGATCATCCATACTACTACTCCCTCCCACTATACTTTCAACAGTGGGATGTCTGCCGAGAAAAAGATATTTGTCTGTCTCCGTTCCCAAACGAGGGGCCCGGAAAAGAGGTCGCGCGTCACCGGCCAAAGATGACAGAATCGGTCAATGCCCCATGACGGGCGAGGACGTCTTTAAGTGGTCCAGATGCCAGCATCCGGGCCTTAACGACAGATGACAGGGAAACCCCGGACTCTTTTGCGAGAGGGTCCTTTGGGTCACAGCTGCACAGTTCACCGGACAATGCCTGGTCAAACACATCCTTGATGATATGGTTCTGGACAAATGTCAGCTCGGTCATCATCTGCTGGCCGGGTATCCGTGCTGCAGCAAATGAGAAACGGATCGCATCTTCGAACTGGTGAGAGCCACCTTCTGCAGAAAGTTTAAGGATGCATGAGACCTCATACCGCTCATTTTCCACTTTTTTAATCGCTGAATGTTCAATACTGAGCATCTGCACCCTTCCCGATGGAATCAGGTGGATGTGGTGATCCACATCAAGCATCGCAATACTGCCGGCCGTCATTATTCTTCCCTCGGAGGAACTGTTGCCGGGCGGGGATAAAGTGTTTGTGCCAGTCCTTAAGAAACCGGGGACTGATGAAGACGGGGCAGGGATACAAGAAGGATAAACTCTACCCAACGCAAGCATACTCCGACAAGCATTTTATCTGATATTGTCAATCGTACCGTATGTATCCCGGATCTGCCGTTCTCTGTGCAGTTCTCGCAATCGTTCTTGTCAGTGCGGGCTGCCTGTCGGCAATTTTCCCGGAGCCGGTGTCGGTACAGGCACCGACCCTGACCCCGACACCGACGCCGGTACCCACGACAGAGAGCGCGGTCGCGACCGTCCCGGTATCCCAGATGGCACTCCAGCTTTCTGATATGCCGTCAGATTATATCCTCAAGGATCGATCTGACCTCACGTACCTGGAGATGGACCAGATGTCGCATGATCTGGGCTGGAGGGCCGGGTATGGGGTTACGTATTACCGCCTGGACCAGGAAAAATACGACATGACAGAACTCCGGCAGGTTATCGATCTCTATCCCCTGGCAAACATGAACAAGGTATTTGACATCGAAGAGGAGGCCATTACCGCACAGGAGAATGGGACGACACAGATCTATGAACTACCCTGCCCGAATATGGGAGACCGGACGTTTGCCTACCGTAAGGACGAGACCCGGGGCCCCCTCTCGATCACGACATACTCGATCATATTCACCAACAAGGATGTTTATGAAGAACTGACCATGAGTGGCACAACGACGGATTTTGAGATGTTAAAAACACTGGCGAGGGCTGCGACAGATAAGATCCAGTAGATTCTTTGCTCTGAAATGAGAGGATACCTGCAGGAAACGTCAGTCATTGGATTTCACATCAGATATTTCGGAATTATGGAAAGGAGACAGTAAAATGACTTTTACCTGCCGGCAATGCGGGACATGCTGCATGTACCTCGGCGACTACATTGTCATCGATCACCAGATTGGACCGTTTGAGTTTGCCTGCGAATCTGTTTCGACCGGAACCGGCTTTGTCGCCCGGATTGATGACGACAAACGGGAGATCTTCCGCGATCACACGTTCCCTGAAAAATATCCCCATGCCTGCCGGTTTCTCCGTCCTGACGGTAGTCTCCTGCGGTGTACCATCCATCGTGACAGCCCGGCACAATGCAAGTTCTACCGCTGTGTGATCATGCGGGTGAGCGATCCCGGGGGAAACCCGGTGGGCACCGTAACCGGCACCCTTAACCTGCACTCAGAGGATCCCCGGTTGCGTGCAGTCTGGGAAGCAGCAGAAAAAACTATTCCGGAATCTCTTTCGGATTTCGAAGAACGCCGGAAGCAGTACCTCACCGGGCAGGGATACCAGGTCACCTGAATGAAAAACCTGACTGTTTTATACCCGTCTGACGACGATCAACGTCTCTCCGGTTGCCAGATATACCCTGTATCCTGCCAAAAGGCGACCCGGATTTTTCTGTCGGTATAATACGGTTCAGGCAGGAACAGGAGCGGAATTTTTTGCATGGCAGATAATCAGATCCATGAGTCCGGTTATCACGTATTTCAGAGATCGCCGGATACGGATTCATGCATACATTAAAAAATCAGAAAACCAATGAACGTCTATACTGGTATTCCAGAGGCCTCATGCATTCTTCCCAGGATGACCCAGATGCCCGGGTATTCTGTCCGAGTACAATGATTCAGACTCCCGCCATGGAAACTGGCAGGCATGAGGGATCTGCTCTTGAATATTACCATGAGGGTCTCGAACGGGGACGGGAAGGCCGGCATGAGGATGCCCTGACCTCATTTGCCTTTGCACTGGCCATAAATCCTGCGCTTGCCGCCGCATGGGCAGGGCAGGGTTTTGCCCTCGGAAAACTGGGGAGGTTCGAGGAAGAGATAGAGTGCTGCAATCAGGCACTGCGGATCGATCCTGCCTGTACCGATGCCTGGAATTACAAATGTTTTGCACTGGGAAAACTTGGGCGATTTGAGGAAAAGGTGGCGTGCTGCGATCAGGCGCTTACGTATGATCCCGAAAATGCGTCTGCATGGAATAACAAGGGTGTCGCACTTGGCATGCTGGGGCGATACGAAGCAGAGATCCGGTGCTGCGACCGTGCACTGGATCTGCGGCGCCGGTACCTCTCGGCGTGGGTAAACAAAGGCTATGCACTGGGGAAACTGAAACGGTATGAGGAGGAGATATCCTGCTACAACAGGGCCCTTAAAATATACCCCTTTTACTTTTCTGCCCTCATTAACCGGGGTATTGCATATATCAACCAGAAAAAATACCCTGATGCACTCGAAACACTTGATTGTGCGCTTGCCATTAATCCACTTCACCCGCAGGCCCTGTACCGGAAAGGCCTCGCCCTTTCCATGCTCGGCAGGCATGGTGAAGCGATCCCCTGCCTGCATCGGGCGCTTTCATCTGACGCCTCGATTGCCGACGCATGGGTGGTTTTGAGCAACTCCTGTTTTGCGCTGGGGAGGCTGGAAGAGTCGGCCCGGGCATTTGACCAGGCGTATTATATTGATGTTCACGATGTCAGGGAGGGGATTGTCAAGGGGCTCTCCCTGTTAAAAGCAAAGAAGTTAGATGATGCCCTCCGCAGTTTTTCGGACGTGTTGGGCATCCTGCGCCGGTAAGTCCCGGGTCACGGTCCAGAAAAATACCCGTGGTATTTATGGATCCGGCACGAATACGGATGCATGGATGTTGAGGAATATGTCCGTATGCATCTCGCGGCCGGTGAGGATGAAGGGACACTTTTAAAAAACCTCGTCGGGCGTATAACGGAAATAAAACAGACCAGTCCTGCATATACAACAGCCTTTGCCCGGGCAGTCATTGAGGAGGTCAGAAACACAGAGGGGTTGACTGGCGACTTTTTTGAGTTCGAGCCGGCACGGGTGAAAATGGGGCAGTTCGGGGTCGGTTCCCGGGGAAAAGGCGATTTTTTTGCCCACCGGGAAATTGCCCGGATCATCGGTAAGACCTCCGCATCGGTTGGTGTAGACGAGATGGACGATGCCGGGGCGGTAAAAGCCGGCGAGGAGTATATTGTCTGTACTGTTGACGGGATGCACTCGCGGCTCTCGGATTACCCCTATCTTGCCGGGTTCCATGTGACCCGTGCGACGCTGCGGGACCTCTACGTAATGGGGGCAAAACCGGTCATGCTTTTTTCCGATATCCACGTGGCCGATGACGGGGATGTGGCAAAAATATTCGATTACACCGCGGGGATCACAACGGTCGGCGAGGTGATGGATGTGCCACTTGTCACCGGTTCAACGCTCCGAATTGGTGGCGACATGGTGCTTGGGAGCCGGCTGACCGGTTGTGTGGGCTGCGTGGGTGTCGCCCGTCACCTGACTGCCCGAAAATCAACACAGCCAGGCGACGTGATCCTGATGACCGAGGGTGCGGGCGGCGGGACGATCGCGACAGCGGCCATATATTCCGGGTTCCCAGAGGTTGTGGAAGAGACGATCAACCTCAACTTCCTCCTGACCTGCGAGGCGCTGATCAAAAACCCGGTCTTTGATCAGATCCATGCGATGACGGATGTAACAAACGGGGGACTCCGGGGCGACATCTTTGAGATGACCGAGACCGCCAGGTGCCGGATGGTAGTGCGGGAGGAAGATACACGATCCCTTGTCAATCCCCGGGTGCAAAAGATGCTGGAAGCGCTTGAGATCGATTTCCTCGGTGTCTCGCTCGATGCGCTGTTGATCGTTGCGCCGCAGTCTGCTGCTGCCGAAATTATCCGGGTGATCCGGTCGACCGGTGTCAACTGCCGGGAGATTGGGTACGTGGAAGCGGGAACACCGGCTTCGGTGCTCGTCCGGGACGGGAAAGAATCCGACTTCCAGCCCCGGTTCCGGGAGTCCGCGTATACCCCGGTAAAAAAGGTGGTCGATACCGATGTCCCGGCATTTGAGGAGATGAAAAAGGGCGTCCTTTTGGCATCGGAAGCGGCCATCGCAAAGAAGAAGCGGGTGCTTGCACGGCTGATGAAAAAAGAAACGACCAGGTGAAGCGTACCGGTTATCTGAACCGTTACGCGATTTTGTTTTAAATCTCCTGCACCAGAATACGATAAAACTCTTCAGCGGCGTTGCGTTCTATCCAGGGCCGGTGGCCGCATTTCTGCAGGAGAACAAACCGAAAGTTTTTGAGTTCCTTTTCGAGCGGAATCTCCACGCCACGGGCCGGGTGGGGGTCATAATCCCCATGAATGGCAATCACCGGGCACGTGATCTCCCGTGCCATATGAAGGAGCGTCTTTTTGCGACGGAGCTCGCACGCTTCATCCCATACACCGCGGAAAACGTCGTACTGGCAGTAAAATGATTTGTCATCCGGGGTCAGGGGATCAAAGGTATCTGCCCGGCCAAGCAGGTTCCCCAGCCGGGCAAGGAGTGCATTCTTGTCTCCTTCTTTCCCGTCAGCAGCCGGTTTTTCCAGCTGCTCCAGCAGTGCCTCCGCTTCCCGATGATCCTCAGGTGTAAGCCGTTCGAGCCGGGTTTTTGTGATCGATGCTGCATCCTGCTCTTCAAAGGGAGGGCAGCCCACAAGGATCAGCTTGCCTACGAGCGCCGGATACCGTGCGGCAACCATCCATGACAAAAACGCCCCCCACGAAAAGCCCACAAGGGTGACCGGTACCCTGCCGTCCCTCTCCAGCACGGACCTGAGTTCCCGAACCTGCCCCTCAAGGGTGGTCTCGGTCTGGAATGGTTCCAGTACTCCTTTGACTGCAGAGAGTTCCCGGGCGACCGATGCCATCTCGCCCGGGGCGCCCGGGCCACCGTGAACAACAGTTACCGGGTAGGGTCCTGCCCCCCATTTTCGAACCGGGCTCATACAGGTATCCGGTTATCGCTTTCCGGTATAAAGTGTTCCCGATACAGGTTAGATGGGGGAGACGGGGGATCGTTTATGGTGTTTTGCCGGCCGTTCGCATGAGGGCAAGCAGCCCGGTAAGGATCTGCGTGGGTGTGGGAGGATTGCCAGGGATTTTCATGTCGACCGGTAAAATGTTGTCCGCCCCGCCCAGCACCGCATATGTCCCTTTATAGATCCCGCCATCGCAGGCATCGTCCCCGACAGCCACCACAAATTTTGGGGATGGCATCGCATCGTAGGTTTTCCGGGCGGCAATTTCCAGGTTGTGCGTGACTGCACCCGTCACGAGCAGGACATCAGCATGCCGGGGGGAGGCGACAAAGGAGATACCAAAGCGTTCCACGTCGTAGAATGCATTTGCGAGGTTGTTTATCTCGATCTCGGCCGCGTTGTCGCTGCCTGCATCCAGCTCCCGGATTGCAAGGCTGCGTCCGAACCGTGCATCAATCTCCCGTTTGATCTCCCGGCCGAGCCTTTCTATCTCCTCATCGGGTATCGGGCGGGTTTCGGTTACTTTCTTTTTGAAGAGGCAGGAAAATGCGTTTACCATCTCATCTCACCTCAAAGGTCGGTCCCCGCGTACGACAGGTTCAGGCTCTTGTTGATGACCGGAAAGTCGGCGATGATGTTCCCCGGTACTGCGTGCTCAAGGGCAAGCCAGTTGCAATACGAAGCCGTCCTGACCTTGTACCGGCTGATCTTCCCGTCCTGCACCCGGACCCAGCAGAGGTTCTGTCCCCGGGCGGATTCCACGAGCGCGAGCGCACAGCCGTCCCGGATCGGCTCGTCGCTCTTAATTGATCCGTCCGGCATCGCGTCGATCACCCGGCTGATCAGGTCGAGTGAGTCCATGATCTCGGCAGCCTTCACCGTGAAACGGGCAAGGACGTCGCCGTCACGGAGGATGTGGGGTGCAGGAGAAAAACGGTCATATATCCCGTACGGGTGGTTCACCCTCACGTCCACTACACCCCCCGATGCGCGTGCAGCAGGGCCGGTAATATTGAGCGGGCGCAGCAACGGTTTTCTGATGATCCCGGTCTGCGAGAACCGGTCGATCACAGAAGGTGTCGAGAGCACAATGGAAAACCCGACCTTACACTGTTTCCTGAACTGCACGATGAAATCCCGGAAGCCTGCGAGCGCTTCTGCGGGAATATCACGGTTGACCCCGCCAATGCAGAGCATGCCCCGCAGGAACCGGGAGCCGGTGAGTCGCTCGTTCTCACGGACCATCTCCTCGCGCAGCACCGCAAACTGGCTGGCACCAAGGGGAAACGCGACATCGGTGAGCATTCCTGCAAGGTCACCGAGATGCGAGCAGATCCTTTCGGATTCGCAGAGGATCGTCCGCAGGTACCATGCACGGTCGGGCACCGTAATCCCCGAGAGCCGTTCGACTGCCATAGAGAACCCGGTCGCGTTTGCCACGGATTCGTCGCCGCTCACCGCTTCTGCGATCTTTATGCAGTCATACGGATTTTTTCCCTCGGCAAGCTTCTCGATTCCCCGGTGCGTGTAGAACAGCCGTATCTCAAGGTTGAAGACCGTCTCCCCGATCACGCTGAACCGGAAATGGCCGGGTTCGATGATGCCGGCATGTACCGGCCCGACCGGTACCTGGTAAACCCCCTCGCCGCTCACCTTCCGGAACGGGTATTCATCAGCGGCATCGATGGTGGTGGTTGTCATAACCGGCGTATTGGAAAATGATTTTTCCAGAGGATGGAACCCTGCCGGGTAGGACTCATGTAGAAGAAGCCGCCGGGTGTCAAACGCACCATCGAATTCGATCCCAAATCCGTCCTGGCATTCCCGCTCCGGCCATGTGGCAGAGGGAAACACAGGGGCAATGGATGTTGCCTGGGCATTCGTGAGATTCCGGACAAGGATCAGGATACTGCCTTTTCGCTCGAATACATACAGGAGAGAATGTCCTGCCCCCTCCCGGAATCCCTCGACACAGAACAGGCCGATCAAAACAAATTTGCGGGAGGCAAGATATGGGATAGACAGAGCAAACTCCGGCTCGCGCACGTCAATGGAGCATTCCCGTTTGCACCCGTACGTAATCCGGGCAGGAACCGCAGCAGCGCCGAACAATTCCCGGATCGCCCCGGTTGCGGCGTCTTCGTCCGGTAAAACCTGACCGGTCATTAGAACCTCAACTCCGTTACAATCTGGTTAATAAACGTGCACCCGCCGGCCGGGAACAGGATGCCGAGGATGAGGATGAGTGCAAGCAGGATCACAATAGGTGCTTTCATACTCAATGGTGTCTGGTAGGCCACGAGATCAACCTGTTCACCCGGCGGGGTCACCCGGGTAAACGTGGTGATCACAAAGTATCCGAGCGCGGCTGTGGCAATAAAGATGAGGACAAGGACGAGAGCAAGTACCCCGAGAGAAAGCGATCCCAGAGAGAGCAGGATGAAGAATTTTGAGAAGAAGACCATAAACGGCGGCATGCCGATGATCGCGAGTCCCCCGAGGATGATTCCCCACGCGGCAAGCGGCTGGAACCGGAACACGTCGTGGATACCATCGGGAGCGTCGGCCGAGAGATGACTCCTGTACTGCCGGTGCAGAATACCGGCCGAGAAGAAGAGTGAGACCTTCGTGAACGCGTGCGCCATAATGTGGAAGATCACCCAGAAGATCGCAAGCGGGGTGGCAACGGCAAGGCCGACGAGCAGGATGCCCATGTTCTCGATGCTCGAAAATGCGATCAGTTTCTTGAGGTTCTTCTCCGGCAGCATGGAGATCGCAGCTATGGCGATCGAAAGGACGCCAAAAAGCAGGATCAAGGGAGTGACCGTAGTAAATGCTGATGTCTGGTGCACGATGGCGAAGACCCGGATGATCCCGTAGATACCGACATTCAGGAGTATTCCGGAGAGGACGGCACTGACCGCGGATGGCGCCTTTGCATGGGCTTCGGGGAGCCATGTGTGGAAAGGGAAGATACCGGACTTTGCAGCAAACCCGATAAAGATGAGCGTGAATGCGGCGATCATCATCCCGGGGGGAAATGCGGAGGCGTGCTGCATGAGAACCGTCCAGTTCAGGGTACCGGTGCCGAGCGTTGATCGCGCAATCTCAAAGAGGAAGATGAGCCCGACAAAGGCAAAGAGCATCGTAACCGACGCGACAAAGATGTACTTGAGCGCCGCGTCGATGTTCTCTTTTGCCGAGAGAATGGCAACAAGCATCGCGGAGATGATCGTCGTCATCTCGGCAAAGATCCAGAAGAGCGCGAGGTTGTCCGAGTAAAAGGCGAGGACGATGACCAGTTCGAGCAGGCACCATGCGGCATAGAAGAGTTTCAGGCTCCCTATTTCCAGTTCTCCGCTAATAATCAGGTTTTCGACATACCCCCGGGCATACACGGCGGCAAGCGTGAAGATAACCGTCGCGACTATCACCTCGAAAAGTCCCAGATGGTCGATGAAGAAGTACCCGTTGCCGACCATGAACGTGTCGACAGGGACCTGCACGCACAGGAGGATGTACCCGGTGATCGCCCCGAAGAGCAAGCCAAGGCCGATAGCTACCGCGTTCATCTGCCGGTGGGTACGGCTGATGGCGACAAGGACAAGTGCCGCCACTGCACACAGCACGTAGGCGACAAGAATCATGGCGATTCCTCCTGCTCTTCCCAGAGATAGAACCGGTGGAGCCGGTTGTGGTACTCCTCAAGCGTCGAATCTATGCCCACCGTAAGGATGGTGGTCAGGAGGATGAGGATGACCAGATCGATGATGATCAGAAACTCGATGATGAACGGGAGTTCGGTCGCAAAAAGACCAAAGAGAAGGACCCCGTTCTCCATCGAAAGATACCCGAGTACTTTTGTGATCGCCTTTTTCCGGGAAAAGGTTACCATCATGCCCATAAGGACAAGGGAGATCCCGATCACTGCACCAAAGAATAATGGAGTCCCGATGCTCCCTTTTGCCAGGGTATCCTGAAAGATCCGGGAGAGCGTGATATAGACAAGAAGCATCAGCGCAAGCGAGAACAGAAGCGAGCTTGTCGGGCTGAGAAAATGGAATTCGATATCCCGTTTTATCCGGATCTTTTCCTGGACTGTTGCAATGAAGTACGGGATGACGATAACCTTGAAGACCAGCGTGATGAGCGCGATTTCAAGGAGGATGGCTGCCCCCTCGTACCAGTACAGCGCGAGCGCGATAAAAACAAGCGTGAGCGACTGGAGCGCGTAGACCCTGACAAGCGTGATGAGGTTTTTTGTCGTGATGATATATGCGGCTGTGATAATGACGCAGACAAACAGGATCTTGATGATACCGTCAAAAAATGCAGAGTCCGTCATGAAAACACCTCGATGATGATGGTAAGGGTCGAGAAGAAGAATGCCATCATAAAGAGGCTGGGCAGCCGGAAGAACCTCATCTTTGCCATGGACGATTCAAAGAGCCCGATCACGAGGGCGAGGATCGCGCCTTTTGCGGCAAAGAGGCAGAGTGCGACTGCTATGGAGGCAAACGAGAGCGTAGTTGCAAGGCCCCACGGGACGAGGAGGTTGATGAGAACTGCCATCAGGAGGGTCTGCTTGATTGCCGCAGAGAGTTCCATGAGGGCGAGGTTCCTCCCGGACTGTTCGAGGATCATCCCCTCGTGGATCATGGTCAGCTCAAGGTGGGTCTCCGGGTTGTCGACCGGGATGCGCGAGGTCTCCACGATCAGGATAATAAAAAGCGAGATCCCGATCAGGATCAGCGTCGGGCTCACGGGGATTCCGGCAGCGGCAGCGACCGTGACCATGTCGATAAGGTTGAGGGATTTGAAGACGAATGCGAGTGCGGCAAAGACGATGATCGTTGTGGGTTCAATGACTGCCGATATACTCATCTCCCGGGAGCTGCCCATGCCGCCAAATGCGCTGCCTGCGTCGAGGCCAGAGAGTGCCATGAAAAACCGGGCGAGCACCAGAAGGTACAGGAAGAGGATTATGTTCCCGATGCCCCCGACAGGTTCCGTGACAACGACGAGCGGAACAAAAAGAGAGGCCACAAGGATCGCGGAGATGCATACCCACGGCGTGATCCTCATGATCCACGATGTGTTCGGGGAATAGATCACTTCTTTTTTGAGCAGTTTTGCAAGCGTGTAATAGGTCTGGAAGACCGAAGGGCCCTGCCGTCCCTGCGACCACGCTTTGACCTTCTTTACCAGGCTCACAAAGAGGGGAGATATGAGCACAACGCAGAGCGTGTTGATGACACCGTAGAGCAGGAAATCTGCGGTCATGCCGACCACCCCAAAAAGAGGATAACCGCGACCACGGCGATGAAAACATACAGGAGATAGGTATCAAGACAGCCGTTCTGTATCCGGGCGATCCTGGCAGAGGCCCGGCTCGCCCCGCGTGCAATGGGGAGATACAGGTATTTCTCGAAGAACTTCAGGAGCCGGATCTCCGCGGTCCCTTCTGCAAAGATGCAGTCATGCTGGTCGTAGTACGTCTTTGTGCCGGATTTTTTTGTCCGGTAGATGGAAGAGAAGATGGTGACGATCGGCTCCGAGAAACCGTGGCCGGTATACTCTGTTGACGATGGCTGTGATTTTGCCCCGCAGCCCCAGGTTTCGCTGATCCTGACATCGCGGGATGCGGTGAAATACAGGACAACGTACGTGAGCGCCGCCATGATGAGGAGGAGAACGCTCACGAGGAACAGGTCCGGGATGGGAAGCACATAGCCGAAAGCGGCGAGGATCTGGTACGCAAAGACCCCGAGGATAACGCATGCGGCGGCAAGGATGGCCGGGCCGGCGAGCATCGGGAAGTTTACTTCATGTGCACCTTCGCTCTCCGGTGAACGCGGCTGGGCAAGGAAGACAGAACCGAATGCCTTGACAAAACAGGCAGCCGAGAGCGCGCTCGTGAGCGCAAAGAGGGCCAGGCAGATGAAGAGGAGGACTTTTAGGAGGGGATCGACAACGGTAACGGAATGGAAGAACGCAATGTACATCAGTAGTTCACTTGCAAAGCCGTTTAACGGGGGGAGAGCGGCAATCGCGATCGCGCCGGTAAAGAAGAGTACCGAGGTGTAGGGCATTTTCCCGGAGAGCCCGCCCATCTTCTCGATGTCCCGGGTGTGCGTGGCGTGCACCACTGATCCGGCGGTAAGGAAAAGGAGGCTTTTGAAGAGCGCGTGGTTGAGGGAGTGGAAGAGCGCCGCAAGCAGGCTGATGGTCGCAAGCAATGCAAGTCCCGAACAGGAGAATATCACAAAGAGGCCAATACCGACAAAGATGATGCCGATATTCTCGATACTCGAGTACGCCAGCATCCCTTTAATGTCGTGCTCCTTGAGTGCGTATATCACACCGAGCACCGCTGACGCAATGCCGAGAGCGAGGATCAGCACGCCCCACCAGAGTTCAGGAGAGAAGACGGTGATAATGAACCGGAGGAGACCGTAGACCGCGACCTTGAGCATCACGCCCGACATCAGTGCCGAGACAGGTGACGGGCTTGCCGGGTGGGCGTAGGGAAGCCACTTGTGGAACGGGATGATCCCTGCCTTGATGGAAAATCCCACAAAGAGCGAGAGGAACGCGGCAGTGACAAGAGGCAGCGATGCAGGAGTGGCGTACAGCGGGGCGATCGCAAACGAACCGGATGCGTAATAGAACGCGATGATCCCCAGCATCACGAAAAGCGTGGAGAGGTGGGTCATGACGAAATAAAAAATCCCGGCTTTTCTTGTCTCACCTTGAGTATACTCGTACATGACAAGGAAAAATGAGACTGCTGCCATCAGTTCCCAGAAGATAAGAAACGAGAGGGTGTTTTCAGAGGCGACAATAAGCGCCATCGCGAGCACAAAGAGGCTGATGCAGCCGCAGAGCAGGTTCCGGCGGTTCCCGCCTTCCATGTGCTCAACATATCCCATCGTGTAGACAGCAACACACGAGGAGACGCTGCCGATCAGGAACAGGAAAAATGCGGCGAGCCGGTCGATGAAAAAATCTACTGAAAAACCGGGGAACAGCTGCCATGCCGCAGGTGTGAAAGGCACACCGGTGACAAGGATGATAAGGGAGAGCACGGCAAGGACGAGTGAGGCTCCGGCGGTGCAGGCAAGCGAGAGGATGCGGATGATCCGGGTATCCCGCGCTGTTCCCGGCAGGGAAATGACAGTGCCGGCAAGGAAGAGCGCGATGACGGCATAAAAAAGCAGGCCGATCATCAGGCCCTCCCTCCGATTTGTCGCACCGGAGATTTCCCCCTGTGCGGCTGGCGTGCCATCTTTCCGGCCATGGATATGTTCCCGTACCGGTATCCGGATATCATCCCATGCACTCCGGATTATGAATTGTGTTCACGGCAGACGGATCGCGTTTCATGGGGCAGACATCGATCCCTGCAAGGTT
>NZ_JBAVMX010000076.1:0-26318 GCF_049690535.1 Methanoregula sp.
GTTCCACACCCGGGCGATCTCGGGCAGTTCCTCCGGTGTGTAACCGAGGATCTCGCATCCCCGTGGGCTCATGTACACCTCCCCGGTGTCCATTCGTACGTCCCACAGGCCATCATTGGCACCTTCAAGCGCGAACTTCAGGCGCTCCTCGTTTCGGGCGAGCGCTTCGACAGCCACGGAACGTTCCTGTTCCCGTTCCATGTTATCAAGGGCGAACGAGATATCCCCTGCAACTTCTTCGAGGTGTGCCACTTCCTCGGGAGAGAAAAATTCAGGTTCTGCAGCATACAGAGAGAATGCGCCGATCACCTTCCCCCTGCAATGAATCGGGAAGGCACCTGATGAGCGATAACCGAACTTTTCTGCAGCATCGTGCCACGGGATCATCACCGGATCCTGTCGGATATTGTTCGTGACTACAGACCTGCTCTCCCTCACTGCTCTTCCCGTAGGCCCGCGTCCTTCCGGGATATCATCTGCTGAAATGCCGATGTTGGAAAGATATTCCCCGACGCCAATGCCGGCTGATGCGACGGGTTTGATCCTCTGGGTCTCCCTGTCAAGCACCCCGATCCAGGCCATCCGTAATTTTCCGTACTCTATTGCGACGGCACAGATCGCCTTGAAGAGGTTATCACGATCCGGGATATGGACAATATTCTTGTTGACCTGGCTGAGCAGGGAATTGATCCGGCTGAGATACACCACCCTCTCTTCTGCCTGCCTGCGGTATATTGATTGTAAAATTTTGGACTGAAGTTCAGCAAACTGGGCCTGAGGCGCTCCCCCTTTCTGGAGATAAAAATCTGCCCCCTCGTTCAACGCCTTGATAACGATCTCTTCCCGGCCCTTACCGGTGAAAAGAATGAACGGGACGATGTTGCCGGAACCCCTCACCCGTTTGAGGAGTTCAATGCCGTCCATTTCAGGCATCTGGTAGTCGGCGATGATCGCATCATAGGTCGCTGACTCCATGAGGGAGAGGGCCCCGGAGGCTGAAGTGATAATGTCAACGGAGAACCGACCATCTTTCTCAAGAAAGAGTTTACCGATCTCAAGGAGACTGGGTTCATCATCGACGTAGAGAACTCTGAACATATGCGGACCCTTACAATAATCTGTTATTCACGGACACAAGATATAAAACAGACGGGGGTAACTTTCAGACAAAGCCGGACTTTATCGGACCACGCGATCTCTTGCATGAATACGATCGCGTGCTCCGCATTTTGTCTTGAGCCCGTCAATCCGGAGCACGAGCGGTACAGCATACACCGGGATCTCTTCTGCATTCTTACAGGGGAGACAGGAACGGGCAGGTGCCTGACGCAAATCCATTTTAAGGATCGATGCCGGAACGGTAAACAAAGACCTATCATAAAGGTTCTCCATCAGCCTTATGCTTCGAAGAAAGTCATAGAGAGAAGAGATGGCTGATAAAAAATACGAATCATTGAAGATTGAGAATATCGTTGCATCCGGTGCGATTGCAGGGTCCATTGATCTTGTTGCATTGTCAGGTAAGGTCGAGAACTGCGTACTCAATAAGAAACGGTTTCCCGGTGCGGTCTATCATATCGCAGATCCAAAGATTGCGTGCCTGATCTTTTCATCGGGAAAAATTGTGATGACCGGCCTCCGTAACGAGAAGGCGCTCAGGGACGGACTTGCTGTCATCAGCAAATCGTTAAATGAGGCGGGTTTTGAAACCCTCAAGGTGCCCGGCGTTGCGATCACCAATATGGTCTGTTCCTACGATCTCGGCAAGTACATCAACCTCAACAAGGTCGTCGTCACGCTCAATGTCGAAAATATCGAGTACGAACCCGAACAGTTCCCCGGGCTTGTGTACCGGATCAAAGAGCCCAAGATGGTCGTCCTGATCTTCTCTTCAGGAAAACTTATTCTCACGGGGGGGAAGAATATTGAAGATATCAGGAAGGGACTTGACGTTCTTGAACAGAAACTTGAGAGCATCATGTAAAAGAAAAAATATTTTTTATGTGTTGATGCGGCAAAATACCTATTTCTTTGGCGCCGGTGCTGCCCAGGGGTTCGGGAAATCGCGGTTGCATTGCTTACAATGCAGTTTCGGGGTAACTTCTGTCGTGCGCTGCCTGAGTCCGCAATGTGGGCAGATGAACATATGATCCTTGCCATAATCTGACATGTATGGCCTATATGCCGGGGATTACTGATAGGAGTATCGATTGGGATCATTCCCCCGGATTCTGCTTAACGGGTAATCTGCATCAGGATCCAGATCTCATTATGTGTCCGGTTCCTGAGGATCTTCCTGACCCGGTTTACAGATAGACATATGAGGTGACAAAGCAAGTCTTGCCAAGAAGAGACGTGCAAGGGAACCGGTGTCAACGGCAGGGCCGGTGACATCCCAAACGTGAGGGAGAGATTGTAATCCCCGGTCATGACTGCACAGCACCCGGTGAAGCAGACCGGGAGTACGAACGGCTTTTGCCGGAATACCAAAAACGAAAATAAAAAATTGAGGTTTGAAATGTCACAACAGCTTGGCGGACAGCCAATTATTATTCTCAGCCAGGGAACTACCCGAAATCGCGGCGAGGAAGCCCAGCACTCGAACATTATGGCCGCAAAGGCAATCGCAAACGCGGTCAGGACCACCCTTGGTCCCCGGGGCATGGACAAGATGCTTGTCAGCTCCACCGGAGATATTGTCATCACAAACGACGGTGCGACCATTTTGAGTGAAATCTCGGTCAAGCACCCCGGCGGAAAGATGATGGTAGAAGTCGCAATGACCCAGGATGACCAGGTCGGAGACGGAACGACGACCGCAGTTGTCATTGCCGGTGCCCTTATGGAACAGGCAGAACAGCTGCTTGAGATGGGAATCCACCCGACGGTTATCTCCCAGGGATACCGCCTGGGTATGGAAAAAGCCCTCCTGATCACAAATTCCCTTTCATTCAAGGTCGAAGCGACCGACAGGAAAACGCTCCTTAAGATCGCCGACACCGCAATCACGGGAAAATCGATCGAATCGGTCAAGGTGAAACTTGACGGCATCATCGTGGATGCTGTCATGGCCATCGCAGAAAAGACCGACGGGAAATACGTCGCCGATGAAGACGACGTGATGATCAAGAAGCAGAAGGGTAAGTCAATGGACGACTCCGAGCTCATCCGCGGTATTATCCTTGACAAGAAACGGGTATCCGAAGGCATGCCAAGGAAGGTCACCGGGGCTAAGGTTGCCCTTATTTCGACCCCGATGGAGATCACAAAGACCCAGTCGAAGGCCAAGATCAGGATCACGACCGCTGATCAGCTCTCTTTGTTCTCCGAACAGGAGCGGGACGCCTTAAAGAAACTGGCCGATTCCGTGATAAACGCGGGTGCAAATGTCGTGCTCTGCCAGAAGGGCATTGCAGACCCGGTCCAGTTCTACCTTGCAAAGCACGGCGTGTATGCAGTTGAGGACGTCCCTGAAAAGGATCTGAAGTATGCAGCACGGGCACTCACCGGAAACATCGTCAACAAGCCGGAAGACCTGACGGCAAAGGATCTCGGGCATGCCGAGGTTGTCGAAGAGGACAATGATATGGAAATCACCCGGATATCCGGGTGTAAGAATCCTAAAACCGTCAGCATCCTGATCCGGGGCACGAGCGACTATCTTCTTGACGAGCTGGAGCGTGCGGTTGTTGATGGCACCCGCGTGGTTATGGATGCAATCGAAGACGGCACGTACGTGGTCGGTGGCGGCGCAGTCGAGACCGAGCTCTTAATGAAGATCCGGGATTACGCTGAAACTGTCGGGGGACGGGTACAACTGGCAATCGAGGGATACGCGACGGCCTTCGAAACGATCCCCAGAACCCTCGCGGAAAACTCCGGGTACAACCCGATCGACAAGCTGGTCGCTCTTAAAAACGCCCATGCGAAGGGAGAGAAGACGGCCGGCCTTAACGTCTACACGGGAGAGGTCATCGATATGCAAAAGGAGGGTGTGCTTGAGCCGCTCCGGTCCAAGCGCCAGTCCATCCAGAGCGCATCTGAGACTGCGATCATGCTCATCCGTATCGATGATATGATGATCACGCAGTCCAAAGGCGGACAGATGCCGGGCATGGGATAATCGCTCAATCCTTTTTTTCACTATTTTTGGTAACGGTTAAACCGGTTTAAAACGGCCTGCTGAATAAAAAGAGATATGATTGCCGGAAGGATGCCTTAGAACACGAACGGGGTTATGTTCGTTTTTTGGCATTCATTTTTCTTGTTATGTAGCCGGCAACACGATTCCTGACACGTTTGCTGTCGATCGATGCCGATGCCGAGAGCTGCTGCTTGTTTGCATCGAAATCGTTCGAAAAATACTCTTTCTGTTTGGCCAGAAGTGCTGTGCCGAGATTTTTAATATATGACGGTTTGATTCCCATGTAAAATCCCCCAAGGTTCTATTCTGTAGATGCGATTCGAGATGATAATGATATGGTGTTCTTCCTTCCGATCTTTTTTTTTAAACGGGCAGTTTTTTCATTCCCGGTCATTTCAATCTTTGGAATTCCACACAACACATTTAACCCGCTACCGCTACTGGCAGATAGTCAGGAGCGATTATGAAAACTTTTTATGGGTATCCCTGCATCAGCATAGCGATCGCCCTGCTCGTTGCAGTCTCAGTGCTTTTCGCCGGTTGCACGACCACGCAGCCCACCGGCCAGCAAGCCCCTCCGATGACAGTTTCACCAGACCTCAACCCCTCGCCTGCCCCGGCTGCTGCGAGTGCCGGGACAGCGAGTGCATCCCTTCCTTACGGGGTAACCATTTCATACCCGGATACCTGGACGCGGCAGGATGTCCTCACGAGCGGGGTCAGGGACTATGGTACAAATACGGTAAATATCGCGAATTTCTTCTCGCCCGACACCATCCCGGGTGACAATGCATCCTACAATACCCTGAGTGTCGATGTCGATCAGAATCCCGGATCGGACTTTGAGCAATACTTCAACCAGGCAACCCTTTCTGTTGAACAGATCTACGAAACTCCGATAGGTGTTTCCGCCCATAGTTACACACTGGATATATCCGGCTACAAATCGTACGAACTGGATTTCCAGTCCACCCATGAGAAAGGGGCCTATATTTTTACCTCCACGGAAAACGGGGTGTATATATTCGCGTTCAAGGGCCCGAACAAACCTGAGGCAGTCACGGCGTTACAGGGAGAGATCGTGGACATATACAAATCGATCAGGATCAGTCCCCCGGCAGTTGACGTCACCCAGCAACGGTAATATTCCTTTTTTTTAATTACCACATAAATAACTGTTAAAAATGAAAAAATAAAATTTAATGAAATTTACAGATTGCATCTTTTCGAAATCAGGGTAATGACTTTGCAAACTCCCGGACCGTTACCGATGCATCGGGTCTCAGAGGTATTCCATGTCCCGACAGCATGATATCGAAATCAATTGCGGCGATTTTACTGATTGATTGGTGTACCTCACCTGTGTCTAATGGCAATGGTCCCATTTCGATTTTACTGCCGTTAAACCTCAATAGATCCCCAACAAACAGGATTTTTGATGCCGGATCAAAAAGACAAATACTTCCCGGTGTATGTCCGGGTGTATGGATGGTGGTGAGACCAGCGATGGTGTCACCATCGTTGAGCTTTATATCCGGTTCAACAGGCCGTGATCCGAAAAACAGGGGTATGAGGACTTTCATAAGCATTCCCACAACACTTTTCGGTACAGGCTGGGTTTTTCTACCGGCAACGTAGTCCGCATCCGCTTCATGAATGGCCACCTTCGCACCGCTAAGTTTTTTGAGATCGCTGGCGTTGCCCACGTGATCAATATGAAAGTGTGTCAGGACGATTGTTTTGATGTCTGAAGGTTTACGTTTAAGAATATCCTGAATATATTTTACTATTTTTGCGCTGTTTTTAGGCATTCCCGTATCGATAAGTGTCAGTTCGTCCCGGACAATAATAAAACAATTACCATTTACACCATCGACCTGGTGAATTCCCGGTACTATCTCCATAATCCTTCAGCTCCATTTTTTTGTTTTTCTTCAATTCCAGTTTTCGATAGTCGTGTTCTGGAGGGCCACCCATTTGTAATGAATGCCTTTGCTTGTATCTTCTGTAACTATGCTGGTTTCGCTTAATGATTGTGGTGGGTTCAATGTAGTCACCGGTTTCTGTTATGAATTTAAAAATAGGTATGGACAGGGACATTTCCCTTCAGCCAAGATTCCATACTGCCTGAGTCTGATAGTCAAGGTTGCTCACCACATAGGTAGTATCGGGAGAGAACGAAGATGGTATCTCATAGATGAGATAGCCATCAGCCTTGTTACTTTCGCCGGGCAGGATGTACCCGACGGTTCCGCCCGGCCCGATCTGATCAACATATTGCGACCCGGGAACCTGGTCAATAATGACATCGGAACTGGGGACAGAGGTATAATTGTACGTCTTCCCGTCACTGAACACTACAAACTGTTGTGCTGAAGGAGCATAAACAGCATGCTGACCTGTATTCAGGACACTGACGAATATGAACAGGAACGTGTTGCCTTCCCCAGGCTTTGCCATATTGTAGCCATACTCAACACCTGACGGTCCGGATGCTGCTGCCTGATCGGAGGGACTGCTCCATGACGGGGACGTCCAGTTGTAGTTGGATTTTACCTCGTACCGGTACACAGTTGCCTTGCCCTGTTCATTTCCCGTCCCGAAGTGGGCGTACTCGTTGAGCGCCAGAGCGTTCGGAAATGGTGCTGCGGCTGATGCCGCGGTTGGCGTTGGCGATTGTGCTACCACACCAGGAGGTGGAACAGATGCCGGGGTCTGGCCTTGCGATGATGTACTGCTCGTGCATCCGGAAACGAGGAGTGCCAGAACCAGGATTCCAAAAACTGCAATTGTATACATAAATTTCATGTAACCACTACCCTCACATGGGTGTTGCATCTATCTCGGATGGGAGCAGCTGTCTGATGAGCATAGCCGGTACCTGTCGTGCGGTATGAATCGCTATATCGAAGTATGCCCGGTTATCCCGGTCACCTTTATAGGTAAGGTCTATCTGGAAGTTGGTATCCATCAGCGTGATTATACCGAGTGTGGTGACCACTGCACGTTGTTCTGATATAGTACGGTCATCCCCCACCGCAAGTTGTTGCTGTTCGCCATTGATATCCGTATTTACGTTATCCTGGTACGAGATCGCACTGATTTGTGTGTTGCCGATGGTGATTGTCTGGCCTTCGGGGAACGAAGTGCCATAGGTGGTTGTGTAGGGTAACGTGTCACCGGGTGATACATTGGTGACTGACACAGACAGCGTCAAAATGGCTATCACAAATACAATGATGGCAAGTACAACAACAAAGATACCGGCCTTCATCCCTCTTCCCCAGCCAGTCTTTCGTTTTTCCCGGTTATGTTCCTCTTCCAGCCCCTGTTTTCGTCCTTTTTCTGCCGCCAGTTCCCGGCCTTTGTCCTCATCCCGTAAAGTTATATCATCCATGTACAAATCCCTGTTTCCCTGATGAAATTTTTTTGATGTAATAGAAACGTCATCCGGTAATTTTACCGGGTCAGGTAACCACGCCAGATCAGGTCGATATATAATGCGGGTACTATAATAACTATTTCCGATGTTACAAAATTTAAAGTGTTATCGTGATCTTTTGATGAATTACAGGATTTTTTAACAATTTCGTGGTTAGTATACGCGCATCATATAGTGGAACCGGCCTCCCTTTTTTTAAAGAACAACGATTTTGAGATCCTGAGGTGGGATCCAAAGAGACCGCGGGTGGGTTATACCGGCGCGAAAAAATAGGGGTCGGATGTATGGGGGAGGATGACTGGTTATTTGTGGAGGGGGGAGGACGGAATTTTCATTCCGGCCCCTGCTTTTGGATGGTCCTTCCGGTACCCGATCTTGTGCGACTCATGTTTTATCGATTTCACGCCTTTTGACGGGTGAGTCCCCACTTTTGGTACCGTGGACGGGTGCGCACTGGTGCCGGACCCGGCTTTTTTGGGGGAGGTTTCCTGCATTTTTGTATCGGTTATTTTGGTATCGTGTGTGTTTGTATTCTGCAAAATTGTTCAACTCCTTTCATGACTCTGAAAACTGATATGATGATGTTTTTCCGGGTTTTTTTAGGAAAATAGTCCTGGTAACCCGTTTGTGTGTTATTTCATACCAGACAAGGTGAATACATGGCTTGTGAATATAGAGGCTTTCCTGTCGTTTACAGGAATTGCCGTTCATTTCTTTTTTTAATCTGTCCTTCCGGCAAGGGATCGGGAGGGATGAACGATGCCACAACCACGCCAAAAGTGATTCAATACGGGGGACCAGAGGATGATGACCCGTCAGGAGCACATCACGGGATGGGAGAAGGGGCGGGATACTCCGGATGATCCCCGGTGACCTCTTTTCGGATACCATAAAAAACATAGTATTATTGTTCTGCAGCCCAAGATTCACAAAAAGTTCTCAGGTGTATGGGTGAATGATGGAGCAGCCGGGTCCAAAAAAGATCTGCCCCTCTTCGCAGATACCCGGCTCTTTTTACAGAAAAAGAGGGGACGCAGTCGTATGCAAACGTGTAAACTGACAAATGGTGTTCTGGTAATCTGCCTGCTCCTCACCGGGTTCTTGTTCCTCGCGGGATGTACCCAGACGGGACCGGCTCCCGGTGTTGCAAAGACCGATGCCGGTGTTGTTTCAGGAATGCAACAGGACGGCCTGCGGGTCTATCTCGGCATCCCGTTTGCGGCTCCCCCGACCGGGGACCTGCGGTGGAGACCACCCGCACCGGTCCAACCCTGGGACGGCGTGAAGAACGCAACGGCATTTTCACCGGTCTGCCCCCAGCCGGTGTCAGCAGGATCTAAGGTAAACATGAGCGAGGACTGCCTGTACCTCAATGTCTGGACGCCTGCACAGAGCCTTGGCGAAAAACTGCCGGTCATGGTCTTTTTCTATGGCGGGGCATTCGGGCAGGTAGCCCCGTTTGGTACGATGGCGGTCTATAACGGGACCACCCTTGCAGGGAAAGGTGTCGTTGTCGTCACAACCAATTACCGGCTTGGCGCTCTCGGATTTCTTGCCCACCCGGAGCTCGACAGCGAATCCCCGCACAACAGTTCGGGCAATTACGGGATTCTCGACCAGGTTGCTGCCCTGCAGTGGGTCCAGAAAAACATCGGGGCGTTTGGTGGTGACCCGTCCCGGGTGACCATCTTCGGGCAGTCTGCAGGGGGGGAGAGCGTTCTTATCCATCTTGTAAGCCCGCAGAGCAAGGGGCTCTACGAGCAGGCAATTGTCGAGAGTGGCCCCTTCTGGGCGAACGGGCCGACTATCCATAACGTACATTCAAAAGCCGAGGCCGAACAGATTGGAGGAGCGTACGCGACAAGCCTCGGATACACGGGCCCGGACGCAATTGCGCAGATGCGAAACAGGAGTGCCGGGGACCTGATCACTGCAATGCCCTGGCCGTCAGCCTCATGGAATCTCACGCATAACCTCCAGTTCGAGCCAACGATCGACGGGTGGGTACTCCCGGACTCCGTGGACTCCCTGTTCGCACTCCATCGCGAAAACCCGGTCCCCTTCATGATCGGGACGAACGAGAACGACGGGACCACGCTCTCTGCGAATGCAAACATGACCGTCCCGGAGTACGTGGCATTCATCAATGCACAGTTCGGGCAGGATGCACCGTCGGTCCTTGCACAATATCCTGCAAATTCGACCGCAGAAGTCCAGATCCGGCTTGCGCAGATCATGACCCGCTATGACTTTGCCGATGCCGCGAAGTTTGCCGCCGGATCGATGGCAGACCTGAACCAGAGCACGTACCTGTACCGGTACTCCTATATCCTGCCCAATCAATCCAACGGGGCATTCCATGGCAGCGAGACACTCCTGCTCTTCAACCTGCCCGGGATCCCGGCGGACCCGGCGGTCAGAGACAATCTCGTTGATCTCTGGACCCGGTTTGCAAAAACGGGGAACCCAAACGGCGGGATGCAGGTAGCCTGGCCGCAGTACATCCGGGCAGGGAACCAGTACCTCGATATCAATGATACCCCGACGGTGATGAGCGGGTATTAATCTGCACTTTTTTCGTCCGCTGTCAAACTCAACCATTAACTGATCCCCTCGACAATATCCCTTATCATGACACTTGGTTCGTGGCGGGACAGGATCCCGGAAAAGGTAAAGGGGCTCGCAGGGGTCTGCGTTCTCTGTGTGCTCATCGTTGCACTGGTTTTACTCTCAGGGTATCTGTCCGGGCTGGTCCATGTACCGCCTGCGAACGCCACGGTCCATGTACAAATTCTCGAGGTAAACGATTTCCACGGGCACATGGCAGCGGGACAGATCATGAACAACCGCCCGGTCGGGAGTGCGCCGGTCCTTGCTTCCTATCTCAAAGCGGCGATGGCTTCGGGGAATGCAGATGGAACCATCATTGCCCTGCCCGGGGATGTGATCGGGTCAGCGCCGCCGGTTTCCGGGCTGCTCATGGACGAGCCGTCCATGCTGTTTTTCAACAGTTTTGCAAACCAGTACTGTACCGTCGGATCGAACGCCCCGGGCGTTTCCTGTAATATGGTGGCAACGCTCGGTAACCAGGAGTTCAATAACGGGGTACCGGAAGTGTTGAGAATGATTAACGGGGGGAATGGGGCAACGAATATCACTCACATCGTGGATCCGTACCCGGGCACGAAAATCGATTATGTCTCCTCAAATGTGGTCTGGACCGCAAACAACACTACCGTCCTGCCACCCTATACCCTGCGGACGGTTGATGGCGTGACCATTGCATTTATTGGCGCAGATACGATAAAGACGCCCACGCTCACGACATCAGCCAATGTTGCAAACCTGACCTTCCAGGATGAAGCTGATTCCATAAACCAGTATATCCCGGAGATCCAGGCAAAGGGCGTACATGCGATCGTTGTCCTCCTTCACGAAGGCGGGACGCAGGTTCCCTATGAGGGCCCCACACAAGAAAACGCAACCATGCAGGACGCAGGAAGGGTAGTCGGGATTGTTTCCCGGCTTGACCCGGCAGTTGACGTAGTGCTGTCCGCCCATACCCATGAGTTCACGAACATCTTCCTGCCCGATTCCACCGGAAAACTTGTACTCGTAACGCAGGCGTACATGTACGGCAGGGGATATGGCGATATCGATCTCACCATAGACCGGTCCACCGGGGAGATTGTGGGGAAATCCGCACAGATTGTCCCGACCTATGCAGACCAGGCGCCCGGCACCAGCCTGGACCCGGCTGCCACTGCGCTCCTTTCAAAAGCCCAGAACGCCGTTAATCCGGTTGAGGATCAGGTAATTGGAACGGCCGCGGAAAATATTACGATCGCCCAAAACAGTGCCGGGGAATCGGCGATGGGAGACCTGGTGGCAGACGAAGAGCGGGCAACGATGAAAACTGATGTGGCATTTGATACGTCCGGCGACGTTTTTGCAAATATCTCAAAAGGAACGATTACCTGGATGGACCTGTACAATGTCCAGCCGAATTCAGGAACGCTCATGGCAATGACCATGTCCGGCGCACAGATCAGGCAGACGCTTGAGCAGCAATGGCAGGCGCCGCTCCCTACAAGCAATCTCGTTGTCTCGGGACTTTCGTACACCTGGGATGCGGCACAACCTGCCGGGAGCAAAGTGACTTCAGTGTCGGTAAACGGCGTCCCGCTCAACCCGAACGCAACCTACACCGTTGCAACGGTCGATACCGTTACCCTGGGCTATGACGGGTACACGACATTTATGCAAGGAGGGAATATGAGCTACGGGCCGACCGATATCGATGCACTTGTTTCCTATGTTGGGTCATTGCCGCAACCGGTGAACGTGACGGTCGATGGGAGGATACACCGGGTCAACTAAAGAACCGGGACCGGCCACACTCTGCCTTGGTACACGTGAGATGTAACGTGATGCCGGCGATGTCGGACACTCCATCAGCACGAACCCGGTGATCGTGGCGGACGGGAGGCAGGGGCGGTGCTGTGCGGGCGGGGGCATGCGAGGGAGAGGAAGGCAAAAACAGGTTCTTTTTTTGAAAATGCGAAAAACCCGGTTCGCGTTATGTAAAAACAATCAGGTACATGCAGACGACGACCAGTACGATGAAGAGGATCATGAACCTCTCACGGTATTTGAGGAATTTTTCATTTTTCAGTGCTTCCGGCACGGTCCGTGAGAGCATGAGATCCATGACACCGTAGCCAAGCACCAGTCCGAGAAGTACATTGAAGAGTGTGCGGCCAAAAAGGGAGAGCAGACTTGCCATAATAACAATCCGGATCAATTGGTATTAACAGTTCAGATCTCCTTCCTTCGCGGCCATCTCCACCCCCTTTTGATATCCTGCAACAAAAAAATTGACAGAGTGGCCGGGTGCAGGAGCGAGATTTGAAATACGAGGTTTCATGTATCCTGGCGGTAGATCCTAATCCGTACCCGAACATCAAAAAAAGATGTGAGAAATGCAGACAATTCTGGTTATGGATGATCATCGTGATGTCGTCGATATAGTTGTAAAGATGCTGGAACGGGGAGGGTACCGCACCTTTGCTGCATACAGCGGAAAAGAAGGTATGGGGATCCTAACAACGGTTACACCGGACCTTATCCTCCTCGAAATTCTGATGGAACAGACCGATGGCTGGGAGATACTGGAGAAGATCAAAAAGAATGCGGCCACGGTATATACCCCGGTACTCATGCTTACCTCAAAACAACTGACCCCTGCCGAAATGGAGAAGCACGCTAACGACATCGAAGATTATGTCCTTAAACCTGTCACCGACTTTGAGTTGTATACCGCGATCGAGCACGTGTTCCACCGCCGAACAACAATCCAGTCCGAAGTGGACCGGGCCACAAAGGAAGGAGTTGATGGTGACATTGTCCATGAATATGCCCTTCTTGTGCGCAGCATCGATATCAACAAGCGATTCCTGAATCTTTTCGAAACCAGGTATAATCTCAATAACTCATACCTCGCTGCCAATGACGATATCTCCCGGGCACTGAAAAAATTGGATGCCACGATCAGGGCCCAGAAAACCCGCCTTCGGGAGATCGAAGGAAAAATCAGGTAAGAAAAAGGGTAACTGATGGCAGATACCGGGACCCAGCCTTCCGCGTTGAAACGTGAGATTGGCCTTTTTGGTGCCACGGCGCTTGGCATAGGGGCAATCATCGGCTCCGGCATCTTCATTGTCACCGGCATCGTTGCCGGTGTTTCCGGTCCCGCACTGTTCATTTCCATCCTTATCGCCGGCGTAATAGCGGTTTTCTCGGCCATGAGCGTGGCCGAACTGGGCGCATATCTGCCGGAAGAAGGCGGGACGTATGCCTATGCCCGGAACCTCATCTCACCGTTTGCCGGGTTCATCGCCGGCTGGATCTGGATCTTTTCCAACATCTTTGTCGGAGCGGCAGTCGCACTGGGGTTTGCCCATTATTTTGCTGCCATCTTCCCGGCAGTCCCGGTAAAAATTATCGCCGTTGTGCTCTGCCTCGTTTTTATCGCGATCAATTACGTCGGGCTCAGGGAATCGGTACTGTTTAACAACCTTCTTGTCACGGCAAAAGTCCTCATCCTCCTGTTCTTTGTGGCATTCGGGCTGGGATTTTTTTCGCCGGGAAACTTTACCCCGCTTGCCCCGGAGGGATCGATCGGGGTTCTCAGTGGTGCAGCCCTCATCTTTTTTGCCTACACCGGCTTTGCCCGGGTTACCCTGATGGCTGAAGAAGTAAAAGACCCGGAGAGGAATATCCCCCGGTCCATCTACCTCGCGCTCGGGATCTCGACGGGTATCTACCTTCTCGTGAGCGTTGTCGCCATCGGCCTTGCCGGTGCCCCGGCGCTTGCAGGATCCGGCTCTCCTCTCGCAGATGCCATGGGTATGACCGGGAGTCCCGGGGCAGTCCTTGTGATCGCACTGGGAGCGATGATCGCAACGGCAAGCGTGCTGCTGACAACCATCCTCGGGATCTCCCGGATTGTTTTTTCCATGGCCCGGGGCCGGGACCTTCCCCTCTTGTTCGGCAGGGTCCACTCCCGCTTTCACACACCCCATTATGCCATCGCGATCACCGGCGCCTGTATGATCGCCGCCCTCCTGCTTGCAGATCTTACGCTAGTCGTGTCGGTCAGCACGTTTGCCATGCTGGTATTCTACCTGATCGCAAACATTGCCGCACTCCGGCTGCCCCGGGAACACCGCCGGTATCCGTCATGGGTCCCGGCCATCGGAGCGCTGAGCTGTATCGGCCTTATCGCATTTCTCAGCCCGGGCTCGTGGATTATCGGGTGTATCGGGCTCCTGATCGGCGGGACGTGGTATTATTTTCGCAGTCACTGAGGCAGGGCAGGGGCGTGGTGCGGGCCCCGGGTGGTCCAGATAAGGAGAAGGGTTCCTGCTGCGGCAATGACGGCCGCGACCATGAAGCCTGCACTGTACCCGACAAACGCCCAGATGAACCCGATCATCACGCTGGAGACAAGATCCCCGACCCCATTCATGGTGGCAAGGGCCCCGAAACCGAGAGCACGGGACTCCTCTTCTACCATCTCACCGGCGAGGGCGCTTTCGAGCGTGTCCTCGGCCGCGATGAAGATACCGCACATCGCAAAGAGGACACCGTACACAACAAGATTCGCCGGGGCGATGACAAAGCCGATGAAGGTCGCAACGGCGATGGCATACCCGATGACAAGCACCGGCCTCCTCCCGATACGGTCGCCGAGCAGTCCCAGCGGGTAAGATGCCCCGGCATAAACGATGTTGCGGACGAGGTACAGGCCGGCGCCTGTCATAGTGGCCATGGCAAACCCGAGCGAGGGGGTAAAGACGACAATGACAAACGCGATGAGCAGGGTCTGGGAGAAGTCCGCGATCCCAAAGACGAGCACAGCGGAGAGAAACGCCTTGAACCGGGACGGCAGCCCCTTAAGGGAGGCAACGAGCGGCCGGGGCCGCGGGTGCGGGGCCGTGTCCCGCTCGCGCAGGAAGAGCCAGATCGCAACGAACGCAATGAATCCGGGGATGACCGCCAGCCAGAGGATCTCCCGGATACCCATTGATGCAACGAGGACGAGGGCCAGGGCCGGGCCGGCGACCGCCCCGAGCGTGTCACTTGCCCGGTGAAACCCAAACGCCTTGCCGAGATCCTTTTTCTCCACCGATTTCGAGAGGATCGCATCCCGGGAGGGGCTACGGATCCCTTTGCCGATCCAGCCGAAAAGTCTCCCGGCAAGTACGACGTACCACGATGTGGCAACGGCGATGATCGCAGGAAAGACAGCGGTCGCGACCGAGCCGCCCAGCGCAAATTCCCGCCTTTTTCCCAGCTTGTCTGCGAAATATCCCGAGAAGAGCTTGACAAAACTGGATGCGCCGTCGCTCAGGCCCTCGATGATGCCAAGGGCAAAGACCGGCGCACCAAGGATGATCAAAAACGAGGGGAGGAGAACGGTCACCGACTCGTAACCGAGGTCGCCAAAGAAACTCGCGATCCCGGCACCAAAGACCGTCCGGTTCAGCCATGCCGGCCACTTCATAACGGTATGTCAGGAAGGAATTGCTGATAAATGCTGGGAATTGTATCGTGGCAGTCCCGGCGCGTGAACGGGACGTTAAAAAAATCTCCCTTTTCGGATACAGTTTCGGCCGGGTAAAAATAGCGACAACGCACCGGATCCCGATCAGGAATTCCTGGTCGTCCCGGCGCCTCAAAAAAAGTAGCAGGGTGACACCGGTAGTCTACACCCGGAACTCCGGCCCCTTGTCGAAAAGCCCTTGGTACAGCCGGGTAAAGAGGGCGGTGTACTCGGCCGCCCGGTCCGTTGCAAGGTAGGTCGATCGTTCGCCGTCTTTTTCAAGGGAAAGAAAATCGCGACCGACAAGGAACCCGAGATATTCCTGCCCGGTTTTCGAATTGAGGTCGCAACGCCCGATGATGGACGTGAAGGTCCGCGGGGTCCGGCAGTAGACAAGGATCTCCCAGTAGATCTCGTAGGCTGTCCTTCTTTCTGCCATGGTCACCGGCTCTCCAGCGCCTTTTTGAGGGTTTCCTCACCCTCACCGGCCAGTTTCAGGCGGAGGTTCCACGTGCCGGCATACCGGCGGAATTTCAGCGCGAAGTAGATCGTGACAAGCCCTATCCCCGCGTTGAGCGGTGCTGCGCCAAAGATAGCGATCACACCAAATCCCGGGCCGGTAGCGGAGGGGAGTGCAAGAATTCCCTGTATGAGGTTTGCGATCCCGAGCACGAGAAAAAAGAGGCCGCCGGCGATACTGATGAGGGTCATCCGCCAGATGAGGATCCGGTTCTCCCGGTAGTGGGAGACCATCGCCACGATCCAGCCGGTAAGGGTCTCGGCCGGGACCGGGCCGTCGCTGGTGCTGTCCCGGTACTCGTGCCGGATCCCTCGCAATCCCCGGTGGATCTTCGCGCCTGAAAGTATCCAGAAGAACCCGATGCAGACCCCTGATATACCCGTGATGATGCGGATGGCAACAATGACCGGGGAGAGAGGTGTTTCCGCTGCCCCGGGCAGGAAAGTTGCAATGATGATCTGCATCCCGAACGCCAGTGCAAGGGCGCCAAAGGTCATGTTCAGGAGAACAAGAACAAAGAAACTTCTCAGTTCCTTCCCGAACTGTTGTACGGTATGATCCGTCATGGTTGTTCACCGGGATATACGTATATTGCCGTTCTGAAATTAAAGACCATGAAACTCAGGTACGTACTTCAGAACCGTGACAGGCCGGACGCTTGCGGTCGTGTGCGGCCCGGTGGGGAACAGAACGGGTACGGTCCGGTGCCATTTCTACCCGGGTGTCCGGAGACCGTTTGCCGTGGGGGGAATCCAATAGGAGAGAAATGATATATTCCTGCCGGCAGTTTATACGCCAAAAAAAGAGAATCCCAGTAGATCCGAAAGTAAAATCACGAAGCGCAGATTGGATGTTTCGCCAGAGTGCGCGATAAAAATGTGATATGTGATCTTATGAAAAACGAGGTCTAATGAAGAAAAAACGGTGAATCATTTGATATCAGAATCGTCTGGAATGCGATGTGGATCATCCTCTTCGCGTTCCCATGGTCCTGTACCAGAAAGTGCGCCAGCCAATGACGGGATACTCTTTTTCCATGATGCGTAGAGAAATACGATAGCCTCGCTATCCGTTTGTAGGTTCTGTGCCTGTTTGATGTGGTCTAACCGGGCCTTTGCACCCGCATCGATATCAATGGACTCAAGGGCTGTATGAGCTGGAGCAGTTCCAAAGATTTTTTGATTTTTATCGGACATAACTCATTGTCTGTATCTATCGAGGGATGAATAAATCTCTTATCATAATGTGGCATAGCGTATGACGATGAACATATCTCGATGCAGTCCCGTTGGTCGACGATGCAGATATTACCCTGCCAGAACCCTCCACCAGTACTTCCGAAAGTAACTTTACACCGGGAATGTCTTTACGATCGATCGAACGCCGATTACGGCGGAGTGAGGTTGAAACCGTCTTTTGTTCCTTGTATAAAACCCAGTATTGATTACTCAGTATCCCCCATTCCTGATCAATGCAGCACGATATCGGTATTCATATGAAAGGGGGCGTCATCACTGAACGGGATGCCGATTACAGCACCGTGCGCATCCGGGCACCGGCCGGGATCTTCACCACGGATCAGCTCCGGGGTATTGCCACTCTTGCAAAGAGATACGGCAACGGTGAGGTGCACAGCACTACCCGCCAGACACTGGAGATACCTCATATCAAAAGGGATTCCCTTAAGAAACTGGGAAAAGCCTTAGAGAAGAACGGCACACCCATCGGATCAGAAAAGGACGAAATCGTCAATGTTATTGCCTGCCCGGGAACCGAGCGGTGCAAGTTTGCCAATATAAATACCATCCACCTTGCCAGATTGATCGACACAAACCTCTTTGGCAAGGAGATGCCGGTCAAGATGCGGATCGCCATATCCGGTTGTCCTAATGCGTGCATGAGCCCCATGCTCAATGAGATCGGTGTCATCGGCAGGGTTAACCCGGTCCGCATAAAGGATCGCCTCTGCACCGGCTGTGGCAACTGCGTCCATTACTGCAAGGAAAATGCGATCCAGATAAAGAACGGCATATCCGTGCTGGACGAGGTCAGGTGCGTCCAGTGTGGGGTCTGTGTTCAGTCATGCTCCTTTGACCTTATCAAAGCTGAAGACCGTCATTACCTCATTACGGTCGGCGGAAGACGGGGGCGGCACCCGAAGATCGGGCGCAACCTGCTCACCGTGGAGTCCGAGGACCAGGTGCTCTTTGTTATCGAGAAGATCGTGGACTGGGTGTACCGTCGGGCATGGAGCGGCAGGCTGCTCTCGGAGCAGCTGGACGATCTTCACTTCGACAAATTCCAGGAAGATATCCTTAAGAAGGTCCCGGGGGCAAAACCCGTGATTGACGAGAGGGACAAGGCGGGAGTATAGCGAAGGCCGGAGTTGTCGATGCGCAATGATGCGCCTGCGATGATCGGGACCGGGCCCTCCGCCGGGTAATGTAAACCGGCGACGAACGTGTATCGATCGGATCTTCATAATAAATACCCTGTTTTCACTTCGCCGCAGGTCTTCTCCATAGGGGTTGTATGCAGACCGGGAGGTTTGCTGAATTATTTTTGGCGAAGGAGTGAAGAAGAACAGGAAGAACAGCACCAAAAAAGGGGACGCTTTTTTTAGGCAAGCGTGATGTTCTTTTCCACCGTTCCCACTGCCGCGAGGTAGACCGGCCACTGTGTCTCCGGATCCAGATCGGCGAGTTTGGTCATGAGTTCGTCATGGAACATGTCCGTGGGAAAGACCTCATACCCGAGGTTTGCTGCTGCCATGATAAGGTTCTGGCAGGTATGCCCTGCCTCGATAAACACGCTCCGGTAGCCACGGTTCCCCAATGCCCAGACCGCCCGGTACGGGACGGCTACCCAGAGGAAGGTAACGGCAGCACGGGTCATAATTTTGAAGTTCATGCTTGCCGTGCTCATCTCCAGTATCAGGCCGGAATCAATCCGTTCTGCAACAATACTGTGGGATCCTGGAAGGAACCGGTACAGACCGGTCTCAAGCCCTTCGACCTCATTTGCCACAAAGTAGGTCTCCAGCGGGTACCGCGATCCGCTGGATGGAATATTCCTCAGCTGGATCGTCTCGGCTACGGTCTTTTTGAACCCCTGCGTGCACCAGAGCATGTACGAGAGATCCTTTAATGTGACAGATGAACGGGAGAAGAACCCAACGGGTTCGTAGTTCTCGATCGCTTTCCTGACCGGGAAGTCCGGGACCTTGAACTTCTTCGGGCTGGGGAGTTTGATTTTTGTCTGCCCTTCTTTTGCCGGAAGTTCGTGCGGGGGTTCCGGGACGCGGAGAACAAGATCCACTGTGGAGTAATCCGGATATCTTGTTCCTTTGATGAATTCCTTGCCGATATTGGTCACAATGATCTCCTCACTAAAGGGGAACCCTCACGGGTGATAGTGAATAAAAAAAGGTGCCGGTTGGAATCCGGCAGTGTGTGTATGTGTGATGGAAAGGAGGGTTAAGCCGCTGTTTTCACGTACAGGTTCGCGTAGACAACCTGACCCTTGCTCTTGCCGTGGCGTTCACCAAGGTCTCCGATGTAGTGGTCGAACCTGGCCTTGACACCGTCGACTTCTTTCTCCACAGTATCCACCTTCTGGTACCCGGGCATCATGAACTTGATCTCGCCGAGCACGTACATCTCGCCCTTAACCATCTGGCCGCCGACACGGCCCTCGACATCACCCTTGATGATGACGGTGCCGCCTTCTGCATGGGTGGAGACGTGGATGAACGCGTTCTTCTCGATGATGATGGTGCCGCCGAGCATGAAAGTACCGATATCGTTGCCGGCACTGCCTTTGATCCGGATGGTGCCGCCCTTCATGCCTCTCCAGTCGCCACGGTAGGCGCAGCCGACATGGTTCTTGGCATCACCATCGACAGTGAGCTCGCCACCTTCCATCTGGATCCCGCAGAACGAGTCAACGTTGCCCTTGACGTGGATCTTTCCGCCCTTCATCCAGCCGCCGACATACATGTCAGCATTGCCGTTAAGCGTAACGGTTCCTGCGGTCATCTTGGAGCCGATGTACTTCACGCGGGTGCAGTCGCCGTCGATAACGATGTCGGTGTCCGCTGCGGTTGCACCTGCGTTCCCGCTGACGGTAAAGAAGTCCCCGATAGTGACGTGGATCTTGCCTTCGTGGCCGGGGAGTGCTGCGATCTGTGCGGCGGTCTTTCCTGCAAATACGTCCGGGGTGATGCTGTATCCCTCGAAGATCAGTTCGGGGACTTTTGTGGGTTTCAGCGTTACTGTTGCCATGATTAACCTCAGGCCTCCACATCGACATTGATGACATACGGGTGGGGAGCAAGGTAGTCCTTGACCGCGTAGTTCTCGAGCTGGACCGTGTAGGTTCCTTTGTGGAACGCTTGGCTGACATCCCGGGTGACCTGCGGGTTTTCAGGCATGTTGACCTTGACCCAGACCGTCTTCTTATGGCCGTGGCTGACAACTTCCCCGTCCTTAACGATAACTTCACCGTTCTTGATGAAGTAAGCAGCCCGCTGGAATGCGGTCTCGATCTTCTCTGCATCGGAGGGCATGTTCTTGAAATTGAGGTCGAAGATACCGACATCCCCGTTCATGCCTGGTGCGAGACCTCCATAGGTGTTGCCAAGGCCAAGGCATTTTGCCGGGCCGGACCGGGTCATCTGGGCGATCTCGAAGAGGGTGAGCTCGCGGTCGACGCCGTGGATGTAGGTTGCGTTGACGACCTTGTCGGAGTTCTTCATGGTTGCAAGGGTTGCTTCACGGGCCTTCTTGCTCATGAGCCACTTGATGACGCGGGGGTACCGGGTAAACGGTCCTGCATTCGGGTGGTCGGTCGTGAGGAAGGTCCGGTTCATGTCCTTTGCAAAGAGTGCCAGTTCAAGACCGGTTGCCCACTGGATTGCATTGGGCAGGACATCCTTGTTGTAGATGTAGGGGACAATCCCGGCGGCGGTCTCCAGCTCGACATCAACATTGGTCCATTTCAGGTGGTTGAGGCCGTGAAGGTGGTGCTCGAACGGGCCGTCCGCGGTCATCGTGGTGGTCTCGTCCAGGGTCACGCAGCCGAGATCGATGGTGATGTTCTTCTGCTTGTTGACATAGTCCATGACTTCCTTTGCCTTGGAGCAGAATGTTCCCCAGCCATCGCCACCATAAGAGTGGAACTGGAGGTGGGTGGAGTGCAGGACCTGTTCGCGGCCGAACTTGTTCTTGGTCTTGACACCCTCGGCAATTTTGAGGGACTCGATGGTGTCCGGGTAGTTGCCGGGGTTACCGAGATTGTTCTGGTGAACGTGGATCGAATGCGGAAGACCGAGGTACTCGTTTGCCTCCATAAGGCCCTTGATGATCTCCCCGGGTGTAATCTCGAAGAACGGGACATGATCGGTGAGGTTTAAGCAGTTGAGACCCCATGCCCAGGCAGCAGTGCCACCGGGGTTGACGACCTTGACGCCGTAGCCCTTGGTCTGGCCAAGAAGCCAGGCTATGTAGGCTGCGGTGTTCTCGACTTCTCCGTTCTTGAGGTACTCCATGACGAACCAGTTGTTACCGAAGACCGGCAGCGCCGCTTCGTCTATGATGGGTGTGTCGTGGATCTCTTCATGTACGTGGGGGGCGAGGAGCGGGGGCATCGCGGCTTCCATGACGAATGTATATCCCATCCGGGCGTAATCGTACCCGGTTTTGAAGACCGATGGGATAGAGAAGCCGGACTCCATGCGGTAGCCGTTCTTCTGGGCCATCGCGCTCCTGCAAAATCCTGACAGGAGCTTGTCCTCGGGCCTGAGCAACCGCCCGGCATTGACCTTGGGTCCTGCCACATGGGAGTGGACGTCCACACCGCCTGCCATGACAACCTTGCCCTTTGCATCGATCACCTTTGCAGACGAGCTGACCTTGTCGACAATCTTCCCGTCCTTTATGGCAACATCGCCTGCGTCGCCATCGATCTTACGGGTCGGGTCGATGATGAACCCGCCCCTGATGATAAGTTCTCCGGATGCCATTTTTAGCTCACCACCGGGTTTGTGTTGTGCGGATATTTCCGGTCTTCCTTTGCCGCAAGCCAGACCGGTTCGGTACTGGTCAGTTCGCACATGCGTTCGTAGACCCGGTCAAAGAGCTGTTCGTCGCTCGGTACGCCGGGCAGGCCCTTGAGCACTGCTTTGAACTGGATCGGGACATTGTCCATACGATAGACTACACCTGGCTCATCGACACCGGCAATCCGGACCGGAATGTGGAGGTCCGAGACTTCGCTTGCCATGTTGAAGTTCGGGTCGATGGTGATGAACGGGTGCTTCTTTAAGTGCTGGACCGCCTGGATGGGGAAGTGGGCACCGGCATCGGCACCGACGTTGACGAAGCAGTCGACTTCGTCCCTCATTGCGAGATCCACGGAGCTCGTCTCGCCCGGGTTCATGTGGGCGTGGGTGCCTTTGGAGAGATCGATACAGTACGGGAATCCGAACTGCCAGGACCAAACCTGGCCGGGGCCGGCGATATTGTAGTGGCCACGCATTGCCATGATCGAGGCCTTGGTGTGCTCGTTGAGGTCACGGGTCAGGCTGATTGCGATGTCCACGTTGTGGTTGCGGCCATCGGTATGGGTGCAGCCCATGCCAAAGAAGATCATACAGAAGCGGGCCTTCTTCATGATGTCCACGGACTTCTTAATCGTCTCCTTGTCGATGCCGGCTACCTTGTCGGGGATGTCGTGGCCCCGGAGCACGGTGCGGAACGCATCGAAGAGCTCGTAGTCGTGTCCCTGATCGAGCATCAGGTGGACGTCGGCGAGTTTCGCGGTGTCTGTCTCACGCGGGTCGATGGAGAGAACCGTCCTCTGCATCTGGCCTTTTGGGGTGAAGTAGCCACGCGGGAAGATCGAGTACCGGGAGGTGTGGCGGGGGTGGGCGTGCATAGGGTTGCAGCCCCAGAAGACCACGACATCGGCACGGTTCTTGGCCTCACCGAGAGTGCAGCTCGGGTACCCGTTGTCGAAGATGGCGAGGAACGAGGGGCCGTGGCAGATGGTTGCACAGTTGTCGAGCACGGCACCGGACTTCTCGGCAATCCGGCCGACTGCGCTCATGCCCTCACAGTTGGTGGAGCCAAAGCCGTAGATGAGGGGCTTTTTGGCTGCAAGCATTGTCTTTGCTATCCAGTCGATTGCCTCATCATAGGAGATCTCCTTCATGGTGCCGTCAGGCTGGCGCATCCGCGGGAGCTTCGGGCGGGTGGGGTCGTTTGCATGGTGGAACAGGTTGGTCCCGATGATGCATGCATTGTGCACTTCGAGGATCTTGGTCTCGTCATCGGAGACCAGTACTTCGATATCGTCGCAGGATGAGCCGCAGTACGGGCATCCGACGCCTGTGATCAGTTTCGGCATAATTACTGGCCTCCTTTCCAGAGCCCTACGGCTCCCTGTACGAGCTCAAGGGCGGTCTTCAGTTTTTCATTGATGGCGGGTTCGATGGTGACCGGGAACCCGCTGTACTGCGGGGTGCCGGTCGACTGGGTCCTGGGTGGGACAACCTGGTTTGCCCAGACACCCTGCCGGATGTGGGCAAGGCCCGGGGGGACATACTGGGTCGCATCGATGGCTTTAACGATTACGGTACCGCATTCGCTGGTGACACGGACATTGGTGTTCTTCCAGATGCCGGCTTTTTTCATGTCGTCAGGGTGCATCTCACAGATGGAGCAGGCCTCGAAATAATCGGGATTGGTCTTGCCCTTCTCCATTGCAGCGCCTTCCTCAATGGAGCGCTGCGTGATCATGTTAAGCTGGATTTTTGGCATATGTCCATCTCCCTCTTACAGCTGTACCATTGCCCTGGTATCTCCCCTTCCTGAAAGGGTGATTACTTTGTACGGGCATGCTGCTACGCATACGCCGCAGCCGGCACAAAGCTCATTCTTCGCGTCAACACTGATGGATTTCCCATCCCTGACCACGTAGATCTTATCTTTCGTTACCGGGTCGAGCGTATGAAGCTCGAGCGCGTTGACCGGGCAGGCAACTACGCAGATGCCACAACCGGTGCAGCGGTTCATATTTACATGTACTGAAAACGCCATGCACATCACACTCAGATTGAAAAAGTTAATAACATTTTTATTTACGGATCAGTGGTTTACAATAATTAATAAACCTTTTGAAAATGCAGTTTACATCCATTAAATCTCCCGTCAACTCCACGGCTATGAACCGGATCCCGTGAACTATGCGAATCCCCATACCTTATCCCGGCGGGTTTGACTCCCCCTGATCCCTGAAAACAGCCTTCTCCTATCCTGACCGTGAGCCAGGAGGCAGGATTGACGTGCATCGGCATACCATCATATTCAACACCAGCGACTCAATCGACAGCCAGAATAAAAAATAGAACACCCCGGTATCCGGGGGATGGTGTTGTGGTATCAGGATTTAACGGAAATGATACCGTCGTCACTCTTCAGGTTTGCCCTTTTCCCATAGACAAGTGATCCAATGTTCAGATTATAATTCTTCAGTATCATCAAGAAATTTTATTTTCGGAAGTCCTGATGATTATCTCCCGCTGATGAGGTTGCGCTGCTGGATCATTTTTGCCATAAGGATGAAAACGCAGCTGATAAGAAGGAGCGCCCCGGCATCGAGCGCCGGTGAAAAGACCGCATCCCCGGTCAGGGCCGCATGGAACAGGTCGACGAGGTACGTGAGCGGGGAGAGCTCATTTGTCCACGCCCAGCTCCCCAGTTGGCTCAAGGGTATGAAGATGCCCGAGACAAAGATGAGGGGGAGCCGGACCAGATTCGAGTACATCATAATATTTGAAGGCGTGTCTGTCGCCGGTGATGCGAGCAGGGTGCCAAGCGATGCAAAGGTGATCGAGCCAAGCACGAGGGCGGGGATGAGGATCCACGGGTCTGCAAGGTGCAGGTGCAGGAGGAGTGTCCCGCCGAGCCAGACAATCGTTGTGATCGCCATGCCGAAGACTGCGCCCGCGAGGATATCCCCAAGAACGATGCTCCCGATCTGGACCGGGAGGGAGACGAGACGCTCATAGGTCTTCTCTCGCTTCTCCCACGGCGTGATCAAAGGACCGGTGGAGGACGCGGAGAAAAAGAGCATCATGCCAAGGAAACTCGGGAAAAAGAGCGCGATGTCGAGGTTTCTGCCGATAAAAAAGGTCAGGAACATGATGAACGGGAAGAGCAGGCCGAAGATCACGACCGAGCCCTTGTAGTAGTAGATCCGCATATCCTTCTCGGCGACCATCAGGACACTGTGGACAAACAGGCGCAGGTTCACGAGGCACCCCCGGTCATCTGTACGAACGCCTCTTCAAGCGTGGGGCTCGAGGTCGCAATTGAGAGGATCGTCAGGTGATCCGCTGCCGCCATGGCGACAAGCTGTTTGACTGCCCGGTCCGGATCGTCGGCATATACACGCCACTTGTCCCCCCGGGGTTCTGCCCGTGCGATCCCCAGTGATGCGAACATCTCTTCTGTGACCGGCTGGTCAAAGGAGATCTCGACATAGCGCGTGGTGTCAAACTTTTGTTTGAGTTTTTCGGGGCTGCCGGTCGCGATGATCTTCCCCCGCTCGATGATGCTTATAGATGAGCAAAGTTCGTTTGCCTCTTCGATGTTATGGGTCGTGATAAGGACCGTACTGCCCTCTTTGTTCATGTAGCGCACTGTATCGAGGACGAGCCGGCGGCTGTAGACATCAAGGCCGGTCGTCGGTTCGTCAAGGAAGAGGACCGGGGGGGAATGGACGATGGCACACGCGATGCTGATCCGCTGGCGCATCCCTTTGGAGAAGAAACGGACGAGGTCGTGCCGCCGGGACTCAAGACCGAGCCGGGCGAGGATCTCATCGCACCGGCGTTCCCGGCTCTTCTTGTCCATGCCGTAAAACTTGGCTGTCCACAGGATGTTCTGCTCAGCGGTAAGATCGCTGTACACGGTACCGTTCTCGGGGATCACCCCCATTTTGAGTTTTGCCTCAAGCGGGTACTTCAGGAGATCGATCCCGCTGATCCGCACCGAGCCGGTATCCGGCGTCAGGACACCGGTCATCATCCGTATCGTGGTGG
>NZ_JBAVMX010000077.1:0-21920 GCF_049690535.1 Methanoregula sp.
CCGGACTCATCGACAATCGTGAAGATCGTAGGCCCGCTTGTCTGCTTTACCTGTGCGACTTCTCCTTCAATGGCCACGGATTTTCCCTGTTTTGTGGCAAGGTCCGCGATCCTGACGGTTGTTGACGTGCGCTCGACCTGCTGGACCTGATAGATCTGGATCAGCTGTTCTTCAAGGTCGATGTTCCCGTTGGGGCGGATCTCCCTGACCCGTACAAGGACGCTGTCTTTTTCCTTGTGATCTGCTTTCACGCTGGTCTTGTGCACAAGACCTTTGATCCGGTCGTTGAGCTGGACAAACATTCCGAACGTCGCAAAACCCTGGACTTTCCCCAGATAGGTTTTTCCTTCTTCGACATCGGACAGGTCACAGCCTGCGGCCAGCCGGTAAACGATTATATCAGTATCTGTCTGCATTTTCTTTCTCCTCACGCAAGCGAACGGACGATATAGGTAAGCGCTATTTTTGTATTTGGTATCGCGTTCAACGTTGTCAAGCACGCGGCAGTGCTGCGTGTACCAAGAATGGTCACCGGAGGGTTATGTTAGTTGTCCTTACTACATCTGCTGTTTCTGATCCAAGTGCTGGTTACGGGGAGTCTGTACCTTAAGAACGAAAATGAAAAAAGACGTGTCACGATCGGTGATGGCTCATTTACCTCCGAGTTCCTTGAGCCGTGTGCTGCCGATTGTTGCAATGTGTTCTCGCGCACACGGTGTATGCGATGAACGCCGCCGCCCCCGCGGCGGATCCGAATGACGATAAGAACAAATCGAGGAAAAGTCCCTTGCCCCGCCGTGCCCCGGAGGGGCCCTGAGGCGGGTAATCCTCGCATTCCTTTGCACAGGTTTTAACGGGTTTCATACGTTCTGGTGAGAACGCATTCGATCCATGCAAATTTCTTTTAAAACAAAAAACCCGGACCGGTCAATCCCGGTACATAACTTCCAGCATAAACAGGTCTTCGGGAACAAGAACTGTCCCGGCAAATACAGCCTTTGCTTCACCGGAATGGTTTGCGATATCCGTGTACCGTGAACTGATATGGGTGAGGGCGAGCGTCCGGGCATTGACTGCCGCCGCCGCCTCCCCGGCCTGCCGGGCGGTCGCATGGTAGAATTCAGCGGCACGCCGGACTTCACTTTCGTCGTATGTCGCATCGTGGATGAGGAGATCCGCATCCTTCCCGTATTCCAGGAGTGCCGGGATCACGGGGCGGGTATCGCCGGTGTAGACAATCTTGCGGCCCGGGCGCGGGGTTCCCATCACGTCCGAAGGTCTGATCTCCTGTTCCACACCATCTTTTGTCACCCTGATCGTTTCGCCCCGCTGGAGCCGGCCAAAGAGCGGCCCGGGCGGCACACCGAGTTCAATCGCATGTTCACGGTCAAACCGGCCCGGGCGGGGATCTTCTTCGAGTACGTAGCCGAGTGCAGGCAGGCCGTGGCTGACCGCAAACCCGGTTACGGTGTAACCGTTGAAGCGAACCCATGAACCGTGCGCTAACTCGACGGAATCAAGGGCGAATTTCAGGTTGAACCTGCTGATCTTTTTGATGGTATCGACAAACTCGTGGACCCAGTTCGGGCCGTAGATGGTCAGCGGTTCGGTGCGCCCGTTGAACGACATTGTCTGGACAAGGCCGAAGATCCCAAGGAAGTGATCCGCGTGCCAGTGCGTCACAAAGATGGCGTCGACCGTAAACCCGCACCGGGCCCGCATCATCTGCTGCTGTGCCCCTTCCCCGCAGTCAAAGAGAATGGTATCGGTGCCGCGCCGGATCATGATACAGGGCGGGTTGCGTATCGGCGTCGGGAGCGCCCCGGCCGTCCCGAGGAAATAGACCTGCAGGGTCTCGCCGCTCATACAAAACACTCCGAAAAGACCGCCCTGCTCTTTTTTGCTTCCTCGATCGAGCGACCCTCGATCACAATCACACCGCTGTACCGTGCGGCGATCGTTTTTCCCACGGTCTTCCAGTCGATGGTGCCGGCACCGAGCGGGAGGTGTTCGTCAGAGACCCCGTGGTTGTCATGGATGTGGATGTGGTTTGCATGCCCGACATTGGAAAGAAACTCGGGGACTTTCCCGAGCGTATTTGCATGCCCGAAATCGAACGTGAGGCCGATACCCTCGATGCCCCCTGCCATTCCCATGAGTTCCCCGGCATCCCGACAGAGGAATTCCTTCTGGCTGATCATGTTCTCAAGGCAGGCAAGCACCCCGTGCTCGACCGCACACTTCCCGATCCGGCGCAGGGCCTCTTTTTGGAGTTCCCAGACCTTCTGCGGCAGGATTTTACTTGCGGGGGAAAGATAGCCCGGGTGGATGGTGACCCGGTCGGTGAGCTCTCCTGCATGTTCGATGCAGATCTCGATCTGCCGGATGGACTCGCGCCAGATCGGGTCGTTGAGGGTCGCAAGGTTGAGATCCCCGTAGGGCGCATGCACCGTGATGCCGAGCCGGGTACTTGCGATCACCTCTTTTATCTTTTCCAGGTTTTCCGGTTTTTCCAGCCGGTAATTGCCGTCGGCGACGATCTCCCAGCCGGCATACCCGGCCTCTTCGATGCCGTACACCCACTGGATATCGTCCCAGACCTTTGCCGAGGAGGAGAAATACGGGCGGAGGGTCATGCATCACGCTCCATGTCCCTGATCAGCTCTGTGACGCGTTTTGTGAAGTCTTCGAGACTCCCGTCGTTATTGATCCGGATATCCGCCAGTTCCAGGGCATTACCGAGACCCCATCCCAGCTCGCGCTCGTCCCGGGTCTTCAGGCCCTCTGCGGATCCCACATCGTCGCTGCGTTTTCGTTCGCAGAGACGCTCCAGCCGTTTTGGAAACGACGTCTCGATGGCGATGAGACGAAAGCCCGGGAAATTCTGCCGGAAAACTTTTACTTCCGCATCGCCCCGGATACCATCGACAAGGACAAGCGGGGCTGTCTGCTCATTTATTGCGTCAACACAGAGATTGGCAATCGCATCCATGCCCCGTTCGGCACGGAGCCGGTTTGCCATCGCCCCGAGGTTTGCATCGGTGGGAGGGAGGCCGGCTTTTTTTACCGCTTTACGGATCACATCGCCCATGACAACGACCGGGATCCCCAGCCTCTCAGCTATCTTTGAGAATTCGCCCTTGCCGCTTGCGGGAAGCCCGACAACTCCGATTACGTTCATAGAAGATACTTCCGGGAATAGGTTATCTCGCCAGTCTCGCGGGTCCGGATCCGGACATCCCTTTTGAGCCCGTCTGCTATTTTTTTGATCTCTGCAAGCGTCATGGGTGTGTACTGTTCAATGGTGTCCCACGTTTGTGAGATATATGCACTAATGTTTGTTGCCCCGCCCGGGACCATCGGGATTTTGTGCTCCCCCTGCTGGAGGACGAGCGGGATGTCGCCTGCCGTTTTTGAAATCTCCTGTAAGTATTTCACATTCTCATAAAATACGGTTACTACGATTTCGAGTTCGGGAAGGGTCTTCTCCCGGAATGCATCTCCTGCGATTTTTATCGATCGTCTGACGTTCTTCCGGTAATCCTGACAAGACTGCTCGCCGCCGTCCCCCGCGCAGGAGAAGCCCTCCCACCGGGTTTTGTAATCGATTGCGATCCTGTCCACGAGCCGCTCTTTTACGAGTGCTGCGATGGTAGCAGGGAAAATGCCGTTTGTCTGGACACCGGTGGCAAGGCCAAGCCCTTTTGCTGCACGGGCGAGCGTAAGGAGCGCGTCCTTCTGCATCGTGGGTTCGCCCCCGGAAAAGACGACACCGCTCACCGCGAGTTTCGAGCCTTTGATAAGCGCAATAATCTCATCCGTATCCTGGTAGTCCTCGCCATCGAAGATCGTAGCGTTCTGGCAGTACGAGCACCGGAGCGGGCAGCCCCGGAAAAAAACCGTGCAGACCGCCAGGCCCCGCCAGTCTACCGTTGAGAGCGGGATAAAGCCCCCGAAATTCAGCTGGATAGCATCACCGTTACGGATCATTTGAGATGGCATTATTTAGCGTACTCGGGTTACGGCACCTGTGCCCGGGAAGTATGACGCCGCTCATTTTTTCAAAAGGAAAAACCGGGCGGGCAGTAAAAAAGAAAAATGGATTAGAACTTGAAATACCGGTTCACTATCTTGATGGCGCAGAAGTCCCCGCACATCGTGCAGCCATCGGTATCGGCTGGCATCCTCTCCGCCCGGATCTGCTTTGCCCGGGCCGGGTTCATGGCGACCGCGAACTGGCGGTCCCAGTCGAGGTCTCGGCGGGCGTGGCCCATCTCGAGGTCGGCTGCCCGCGTCTTTTTGAGTTTTACCATATCGCCGACATGTGCGGCGATCCGCGAGCTCATGACGCCCTCGTACACTTCTGCGGGAGTCGGGAGGGCAAGGTGCTCGGCGGGAGTGACGTAGCAGATGAAGTCAGCGCCGAGCGATGACGAGATTGCGGCACCGATGGCGGCGACCCGGTCATCGTAGCCCGGTGCGATATCGGTGACGATCGGCCCGAGCATGTAGAACGGCTTGTTGTTCGTGACCCGCTTCATGAGCTGGACGTTTGTTGCGATCTCGTCGATCGGCACATGTCCCGGACCTTCGACGATCACCTGAACATCCTTGTCGTGCGCCTTGTCCGCGAGTTCCGCGTTGATGAGCAGTTCCTGGATGCCGGCCCGATCGGTCGCATCGTGGATGGCTCCGGCCCGCATGCCGTTTCCCATCGAGAGCGTGACTTCGTGCTCTTTCATGATTTCGAGCAGGTAGTCAAACTCAGCGTAGAGCGGGTTTTCCTTCTCATTGTGGAGCATCCACGCGGTCATGAATGCCCCGCCCCGGGAGACAAGCCCTGCATGTCGGCCCTGGTTGCGGAGACGCTTTACGGTTTCCCAGTTGATGCCGGTGTGGATCGCCATGAAGTTCGTGCCGAGTTTTGCCTGCTCGGCGGTGATCCGGAAGAGGTCGTCCTCTTTCATGTGGATGACGGCGCCGTCCTTTTTTACCGCCTCGATGAACGCCTGGTAAAGGGGGACACTTCCCACCGAGAGGGTAGTGTTGGCGATGATCTGTCTCCTGATCTCGGCAAAGTCCCCACCGGTCGAGAGTTCCATGAGGGTATCGGCACCGGCTCGTTCGGCCTGTTTTGCCTTCTCAATCTCTTCCGGGATATTGACAATATCGGTGGAGGTCCCGATCGAGGCATTCACCTTGGTGCGGAGACCCTCGCCGATACCGCAGATCTTTACCTTTCTGTAGGGTGAGACCGGGATCACGATGTGGCCTTCGGCAACGCTGCGCCGGACGAAGTCTTCGGTGACTCCTTCCTGTGCCGCGACCTGTTTCATCTCGTCTGTCACGATGCCGCGCTTGGCATCACCAATAATACTCATACCTTACCGGTACCACAAAAGGACAAATAAAGACTCGGTTTTGTATTTCCGGGTGAAATCTGGCTTGTTATGGAAACAAGTAAAATTGAGTTTAGGTAAATCAGGAAAAGTTGCAGGGAGTTTGTTCCCCTTTTGAGTGCTCGTTTTGCTACTGCCCTGACTGATGTTTTTATAGGTCGCCACGTCAAATCAAAGGAATTAAAAATATTACAGGTCTCCGATGACAGATGCAGATTTCTTCGAGGTAACGGTCAAAGAGGCGGCGCACAACGACGCGAGCCGGGGGATTGCACGGCTGAGCGTCGATGTGATGAAAAAGCTCGGGCTCGTGTCGGGCGATGTTATCGAGATTGTCGGAAAACGGCCCGCGGCAGCGATTGTCTGGCCGGGTTTTGCCGAGGATATCGGGTTTGCTATCCTGCGCATTGACGGGAGTATCCGGGCAAACGCAAATGCCGGCATCGATGAAAAGGTGAAGATCCGCAAATCGGAAGCGGTGTACGCCACAAAGGTGGTGATCCAGCCGGCCCAGGAAACGAAACTTGTCGGAGGTGAACAGTATCTCTCAAGGGTCCTGCGCGGACGGTCCGTTGTCGAGGGGCAGATGCTGCGTGTCGATATCATCGGCAACTCCGTCACATTTGTCATTGTGAGAGTCTCCCCGAGAGCGATTGCGATTGTATCAGATGATACTGAGATCGAACTCAAGGATGAGCCCTTCAATCCCGAAGAGGGAAAAAGAGAGATTTCCAATATCCAGTACGAGGATATCGGTGGGCTCGAACGCGAACTCCAGCTTGTCCGGGAGATGATCGAGCTCCCGCTGCGCCACCCGGAGATCTTCGAGAAACTGGGGATCAAACCCCCAAAGGGCGTCCTCTTCTACGGCCCGCCGGGGACGGGAAAGACCCTGATCGCAAAAGCGGTGGCAAACGAGGTCGATGCCCATTTCCTCACGCTCTCGGGCCCCGAGATCATGAGCAAGTTTTACGGGGACAGCGAGAAAGCCCTGCGCGACAAGTTCCACGATGCGGAGGAGAATGCGCCGTCCATTATCTTCATTGACGAGATCGACGCGATCGCCCCTAAACGCGAGGACGTGCAGGGCGAGGTGGAACGCCGCATCGTCGCACAGCTGCTCGCGCTGATGGATGGTCTTGCCGGCCGGGGTCAGGTCATCGTGATTGCGGCGACAAACCTCCCGAACTCCATCGACCCGGCGCTGCGGCGGGGCGGGCGGTTCGACCGGGAGATCGAGATCGGTATCCCGGACAAGAAGGGAAGGCTCGAGATCTTCCAGGTACATACCCGGGGTGTCCCGCTTGCAAAGGATGTCGATATCGCGGCCTTTGCCGAAACGACCTTCGGATTTGTCGGGGCGGATATCGCGCTTCTCGTCAAAGAAGCGGCGATGAACGCGATCCGGAAGATCATCCCCCTCATCGACATAGAGAAGGAGATCCCAAACGAAGTCATCGACCAGCTCAAGCTCACGAAGAGCGACTTTGACGCGGCACGGAAAATTGTCCAGCCAAGCGCCCTGCGGGAAGTCCTCATCGAAGTCCCGGATGTCTCGTGGGATGATATCGCGGGTCTTGACGAGACCAAGGCGACCCTCATCAAAATTATCGAAGGCCGGCTGCGCTATCCCAAAATCTTCGAAAAACTGAATTACAAACCCCCCAAGGGTATCCTGCTCTTTGGCCCGCCGGGGACGGGAAAGACCCTGCTTGCAAAAGGGATCGCGAGCAAGCGCCATCTCAATTTTATCTCGGTAAAAGGCCCCGAACTGCTCTCAAAAGGGGTGGGCGATTCCGAAAAGCACGTGCGGGAAGCGTTCAGGAAAGCGCGGCAGTCCGCACCCTGCATCATCTTCTTTGACGAGATCGACGCGCTCTTCCCCAAACGGGGCACGGTCAATGATTCCACGCATGTCACCGAGAGCGTCCTCTCCCAGTTTTTGACCGAACTCGACGGTGTCGAGGAATTAAAGGAAGTTTTTGTCATCGGCGCGACCAACCGGCCCGACCTGCTTGACCCGGCCCTCCTGCGTCCGGGCCGGCTCGAAAAGCACCTGTACATTCCCCCGCCCGATGAGGCGGCGCGAAAGGCGATCCTTGCAACGTACCTCAGGGATCTGGAAAGCGTTCTCGATCCTGATATCCGGATCGATGAACTGGCTGCAAAGACCCGGTTCTTTGTCGGCGCCGACCTGGAGGCGCTGGTGCGCGAGGTAAAGGCACTCGTCATCGACGAACTGACCCGGGACGAGAGCGCGGGTGAAACCAGCACAACGCCGGAGTACGCGATAAAAATTACCCGCCGGCATTTCGAGGCCGCGCTTGAGAATATCAAGGGCACGCTCGATGGCACGGATTTCGAGCGGTACGAGCAAAAGTCCTGGGATCTTCTCTATGCGAAAGGAAAACGCGACCTCCTGTACCGCGCCGTCAGTCTCGTCAACCAGATCGAGTACCTGAAAGGAAAACATGCACTCAGTGATGAGATTCTCCGGCAGGCCGACGAGCTCAGGGACCTGGTCTACTGGCAGAGAAAATCCTTTGATGTAATCCAGACACGCACCGATGAACTCAGGCAGGCGCTTGAGGCGGCGGCGGGTGCAGGCAGGTAAGTATCCTTTTTTGTTCATGCCCCGGGCCGGGTGGATTTTTTTAATGACCGGCCCGGCATTTCCGAGTCTGGGGGGGGAGGGGGTACCCCCCACCCGTGATTGCGGTTGGGTGACCTGGGGGCCCAATGAATGTGTTACCTATTGAAAGTCAGGTAAATCTTTTTTAACCGGGTTGCAGATTAGATCGATTGGCAGCTTGTTCCCTGACTATAACTCTATGAAATGATCACGTTCTAAAACGTTTACGGGCTGCTGAAAATTCGAGTGGAGGAAGAAAATGAGTAAAATGGTAATGGTCGCATTGTGGATTTTGATCGGGCTTCTCCTGCTCATTGGCGGAATTACGGCCATGGGGACGCTCTACGTATCAGGTATCTGCCTGATCCTTGCAGGACTTTTGATCATCATCGTGGCAATCAAGAAGGCCATGATGAAGAGACCGGAAATGGCAGCGCCGGCCAAATAATCCCATCATGTTTTTAAAGAAAGTTAAAGTCTACGTTGTCATTTTATGAATTTTCAGGCAGTCCACGACGTTAACCGGTTTTTCCTCATGCGGTTGCAGGTCTGGTAATCCGTCCCCCTCAGGAGGCTATCGCTATTGTGCCCCGTCCCTTGATCACTAGGGCATGGTGGCACAAGCCGGGGCAAAAGGGGTACCCTGCGGGCATCCCTTGAATGGTGACGGGGTTCGGCTACTATGGACTAATCAGGAATGGAATGCCTGAAGGCATCAAACGGCTTTTGGTGCGATATAAATTAATGTCGTAACTACCAGGGCGGGAATGGATAACAAGTCTTTTGAATTACCCTACATAATGTAGATAGATTATCACGACGCAAAAGACGCAGAGCTTACTATTGTTGGTAGTCGGCCTTTCCCTTCTGGAGGGTCTGGTTATCTACCTCAATCTGGTGGTACATCCTGACAGTCAGCCCGGCCTCACCATCGTTATCGTCATTCTTTTTGCCATCGCAAGCGGGCTCTCGGTATGGTATAGAACCAGAGTTCGAGGTACAACATACTCCTGACGATCTAATTACCATACCTTTGGGGAGTGGGTTCATGATCCCTGGTAAATCTGCCCTCCCCCCTATACATACAATTACTGACGTTAGAGCAAAAGACAAAGTTTAGTGCCTCTCACTTTGAGTCTCTTTAAAAATTACCGTTGTCCCGTCACTCTGTTCGAGATCCACGTTCGACTATCCGGATGAACAATGGCTCCCCGCCTCAGGGCCTCTCGCGGGGCACGGCGGGGGGAATCGCAAAATTCATCGCAATCATACAGGGTCATCGCAATTTCATTAAGCCTCACGAGGGATTAATGAGGAAAACTCCGGCGGAAGCCTGCGGGATTGTTGTTGAGGGTGAGAACAAGTGGATGACGTTAATCCAGAATGCTGCGCCGGCCGCAAAATAAAAATAAATAATTTCTAGTTTTAATCTTTTTTTAACCGCCCTAATTCGTAATTCGGGGCAATCGCTCACGGATTATTTTCTGTAACCTTTCATCGATTGCCATAGCAATTACCGATACTACCAAAACCTCTGCCGCGATAAAAACATAATTCAGATACGGGTTGTTAACTATTGCAATTCCGGCCCAGAACACATTGCCGACTACCGGATAGACTAGCGCCAATGAACTAATATGGAACAGAAGATTGTCCGGCGCCATGAGTTGAATCACTACAAGGTGAAACAGGAACACATAGAAGGAAAAATCCGCTAATTTGGAGATCGCAGGATAATCATGTACGTTTTTCGGGAAAAGTCCCCGTTGAACAACGAATATTCCCAGACCGAACTCGAACAGGTTGTATAGAGGGATTGAACGTAACCAGTTGTAGGAAATTACCGGGGTCATAAAATACCGGAATGAGAATGTGATCGATGCGAAGGCGATTATCGAGAGATAAGGATTTTTCTGCATCATCTTTGACATTACCGGGAATATTAGATACATAGTAAAAATTGCACCGATAAACCAGCCCATAAGATTAAGATCGTTACCCCCAAGACCCAGAATCGCCAAGAAGATCGAGGGATTAAAGATAACGTGGTTGAAATTTGGCATTATCGTTTGGGAGGCTATATACAGGAGTACAGATGCTAATATCAAGCTGATCCAATAGATCGGATACAATCGGACGAACCGTTTGAGAATGAATAGTTTGTATTCGAGAAAGGTACTGATCGACTTATAGTTATATTCCAGAACCGCACCACTTACGAAGATCATCCCAGATACTGCAAGAAGGGCTATGCTTTTGGGATAGAGATTGCAAAACGATTCGTCTTGGAATAAGAACGTGTTTAAATCAATCCCGTTTAAGGTAGGTAACCAGAAGAATTTGAAATGCGTATATACGATTAATGCGATGCACACTATCCGGAAAATATCGAAAAATAATATCCTCGGTTTGTGTGCCATTTTATAACCTGTTCTGGTATTTATCTCAAATCTCTGTAGGTTCTGTCAAGTCTGCGGGGGGTAACACCTTCCCCAAAAGGCTGTCAAAAATCGGGGGTTTTAATTGCCGAGAAATGCTTAAGTTGACAAAGAAAAAAGTAAGACCTATGAACTATTCTGGTAAGGGGGCATTCGCCAACAAATACTTTAATTTCAGAACGCTTCTTCTAATTTTTGTATCAATCCCAACGGTAGTTTTGGCAGGACTTATGTCGTACGTGATGTACCTCGTCGTCATAAATAACATAAACACCCTCGTTTCAATGATAACGCCCAATCTTCTTGTTGTTTTAATGTATGGAACTCTTGCAGTTGTCGCCGTTGTCATATTGATACTCTTAATTGCCATTGTAAAAGCCGGTGGGAGATTGTACAAATAGTATTTTATTTTGCTGCCGTTGCAGCATTCTGGATTAACGTCATCCACTTGTTTTCCCCATTTACCTTGATACCACATGCTTCCGCAGGAGTCTTGCCCTGTAACCCCTCGTGCGGCTTGATGTAATTATGGTAAACCTGCATCCCTTTGAGGATCGGGGTACTCTTCTTTTTCAGGCCGCGCATGGTCTTTTCCCTGTCTCGAATCTCGCCGTTGATGCGTTCCATCTTATTGTTATTCTCGTTCCATTCATTTCCTGTCAGTTTGATCGCATTGATGTGTCGGGGTTGGGGTTTCACATTGCTGTAAAACTCTTTGTTAAAGGCGGTGTGGTAAGACGGCAACCCATCCGTAACCAGAACCGACGGTACTTTGTCCATGAGTTGTTTGCCTTCATGGAGCAACCCCGCCGCATCGTGCATGTGTTTTGAATCGGCGACTTCCTGCGCAATCCAGTACCGTGTTTCGTCGTCAATAAGGGCAAAGAGATATTTCATATTGCCCTTGATCTTAATGTAAATCTCGTCCGCTCTCCACACATCTCCGACATTCGGGCCGATCTTGTCAACATATCCCTTCATCAGCATTGTGTATTTCGTAATCCAGTTGCTTATTGTCTGATGGCTCACATCTGCGCCGAGAAGTTTTAACGACCCTCCGCCCGGTTCTGTCAAGTCTGCGGGGGGTAGGATATGACTCAAAGCACTGTCAAAAATCGGGGGGTGGAATTTCAAGGTGTATTACCATCAATTGTACAGGAACCCAACAATCATAAAAAATTATTATTTAGTATTGGATGCGCCGGTGCAAATATGGTGTATTTCGGAATATTTTGCTTCGTTCTATCCTTTTTTATGCTCGTTATTTGTACTGGGTGGTTGAGGGATTTTGGGGGATGGCTGACTCTTATTGCTGCCGGTATTTGTCTCGTCGGGATATTCATAGTTATTACAGCGGGAGCGCTCTATCCCGAAGAATTTTAAAATAATGTCGGGGCTTACTTTATAGAAAATTTCCCCGCTCAATATCACTGTCAAGAAAAACAAAACGATAGCAAGCCATGTGCTGACTCTTGTGTACTTCTCCTGCTGTACTACATCATAACCATTAATATGTATTTTATAATCCGGGTATGTTTGTGTTATTTCGGTTCCGTTTGAGAATTTGATCATAATATAAGGGTAATAATCACCTTGAACATCCCAAGTGATGATCTGATTCCAAGGAAATAACGACTGCGGCAAATCAACAGGAATAGAAGATATTTGAGGTGTGGAATTTTCAACCAGCGGGGCATAAGTTTGGCCTCCTATAAATGGAACCGCCGGGTTTGAAATTGTCTCATTGTAAAGTGAAGCTCCGGTGTACCCAACAAGTACCGAATAATTAAAACTTGGATTTTTTGTTCCTATTAATTTTTGGCCATCGGGTGGATAAACAAATCCCCCCGTAGAAACATATACGGGTTGTCTCTCAGTCAATGTTCCATAATATCGTAAAAAAATATCGGCAGAAAAATAGGGTGTGGTTGTAGCTAGTGGTGCTGTATATGGATACCATACATGAACATCTTCCTGTTGTATAGGATCATGTGGGTTGATCCCCAAAAAATCAAGTTTCCAATCGGCATAATTATAGATAACCGTCGCAGTCAGAAATACAATGGATATTAAAAGAGCTAGAAATGTCAACCATTTGAAAAACCGCAATCTACTATAGGGATTGCAAATTCCCCCATAAATCCAATGAAAAAATCTACTTGCGCAATTTTTGGGTTTTGGTTTTTTAGTCAATAATATTCCATCTGGGGATAGTAGTATAAAAAAATTCTTATATCTATTTCGACTCCCCGTTCATGATCACTCCCTAATTACTTCAATTCTCAATCCTTCGCTTTCAATACACCACCGGAATCTGTGCCCTTTCTTTAGATCCAGTTTGGCGACAACAAACGCAGGAACAGTGACCCGTAACGATGTTGTCTGCGCCGTCGCTGGGTGCAATACCGATTCATCCGCCCGTACATTTCTTGGCATAGATAATGTTCTGTCGCCATTCTATTTATAATCTATTGCCTTTATATATGTAAATAGACTTAAATAGTTAGCCGTTCTATATGTAAATAGAGAGTAAATAAGAAGGTGAACAAAATGCCTCAAACCTTTGCACCATTAAACACAACCAGAGAAGAAAGAGGAAAAGCAATCACAGAAAAGAAAGGCCAGATCTGGAGATATGGCAACGGCCTCTACCGCGTCATGTCCCAATCCGGCCACGGATCGTATCAAGTCAAGAAAACCGACTTCGGATGGAAATGCACTTGCCCCGATCACCAGATACGCAGCGTCGAGTGTAAACACATCATCGCCGTGAAACTCTCGTTTGCTCTTCGGGAAGAAGTCCGGGCAAATGTAACCCTTGATCCGGTCATCCTGACAACTTGCCCCGCCTGCGGAACGGCAAACATCCAGAAGTTTGGGATTAGGCACAACAAGAACACCGACATTCGGCGGTACATCTGCCTTGACTGTGGCAAGCAGTTCAGCATTAACATCGGCTTTGAGAAAATGAAGCACAACCCAAAGGCAATCACGGCAGCGATGCAGCTCTACTTTAGCGGCGAATCTCTGCGGAACACGCAGAGGTCGTTAAAACTTCTCGGTGCTGAGGTCAGCCACCAGACGATCAGCAACTGGATTACGAAATACACAATGTTGATGAAGGGATATGTTGACAAGATCGGCCCCAACGTTGGTGATGTGTGGAGAGCAGACGAGATTTACATCAAGATCAAGGGCAATATGAAATATCTCTTTGCCCTGATTGATGATGAGACGCGGTACTGGATTGCTCAGGAAGTGGCCGACTCAAAGCACATGCACGATGCGGCGGGGTTGCTCCATGAAGGCAAACAACTCATGGACAAAGTACCGGCGGTTTTAGTTACAGATGGGTTGCCGTCTTACCACACCGCCTTTAACAAAGAGTTTTACAGCAATACAAAACCCCAATCCCGACACATCAACACAATTAAACTGACGGGTAACGAATGGAACGAGAACAACAACAAAATGGAACGTATCAACGGAGAGATTCGAGACAGGGAAAAAACCATGCGCGGCCTGAAAAAGAAAAGCACCCCCATCCTCAAAGGGATGCAGGTTTACCATAATTACATCAAGCCGCACGAGGGGCTTAACGGAAAAACACCGTCGGAAGCATGTGGTATCAAGGTGAACGGGGAAAACAAGTGGATAACGTTAATTCAGAATGCAGCGCAGGCAAAATAAGAGGTAATTTTTAAGAGTAATCTTAAGCACTGTATTCAAAATTAACATCTAAAATTATACCCATTATGATGGATGCAACTTCTAAAAAGATATATATTCTATAACTACGAGTTTACAAAGTGTATACAGATTATACAGTAACCGATGCAATTACTTAATCGTATACCATTTCCTTGAAGGCTGTACCATGGAATCAATGGAACAAAATGAGGTAAGTCGCACCGGCCCTGTGGTGAAATATAGAAACTGGGTAAACGATTTGTCTGAATGCGAAAGGCAGGCGTTTCTTAGTTCCGTCTTTGGGATTCTTATTATTGCAGGATTGGTAGCGGCAGCTATGTTTGCCGTTTATTATTTCTACATCGCCGGGGGGGCTGGCATTTTAGCCGTTTGGTTATCCAGATAAAATCCCTATAGGCTTTCTATAAGATGGTTCAAAATGGATATTTTATCAAACATTTCTTCAACAGTTTTTTTACCCAATTCATCGACCGACTATTTTGCGTTAACTCAGATAATAGGAATGCTTATTCTTTTTTCTGGTTTCACCATTGGTTTTCTCTTCGTGCATAAATCCACATCAAGCGGGATAAAAAACATAAACCCCCTTGAATTCACAGAAGGGTGGCGTCACACCACACTCAACGTTATTAGGCTATGCTGGAATTTTGGATGGATTACGTTTTTTGCATTTCTTATCTCGTTGACACTAATAAAACCGTTATTAGAGGGATATTCGCAATTACCCCAATTAAATATTGAGTATATTCTGGTAATTTTCATTATTTCATCTGGGTTGCTTGTCCGTTGGATTTATATCAAAATATCTCAACAAATGGGTAATGTTGTACTAGACTTTTATGCCGTGCCGGGAATTCTTCTATTCCTCGGGCTTTTTGCAAGTGGTGTTTTCTTCTCTTTGGTTAATGTGGCGTTTTTATGGCTTCTTTTATTCTCCCTTATTTTTGGTTTTGCCGGTGAAGCCGGATTATATCTCATTAGAAGAACATCGGATTATAGACATGAAATAACGGGATTACACGAAGCATTAAATTTCGTCCCTCTCCGAAGCAAGGTGATTACTGGAAGAGAGCAGCTATACCAAAACTTAGCTAATTTGTTGGATAAAGGCTCTGGGGATAACAAAGCAAGTAAATCAGTAGTGGGAACCTCAATTTTCTTCGATTGCGATAAAGGGGGAAAATATCTTGAAGCATTGGGAAAATTTATTGGAACTGATCACAACGGGGATCTAGTACGATATCTTGGTCCAAAACAAAAAATCGCAGGTGAAAATGACGAATCATTTGAAAAGAGATGCCAAAATATTGAAAAAAGAGTAAATTTGGGAGTAACCGTCAAACATTTCCCTATTAAACCCAACACATTCAGGTTTCTCGTTGTCAATCATAGGTACGTATCGATTGAATTCCCTAATCCACAAGTCAAAAGCATTGGTGGTGGGATTGATCGCGCAAGATCGGTAGTTGCCATTTGTTTTGAGAATGAATCTATTGCAAGCTTATTGTGCGCCATATTTGAAAACATGTGGATTAATGCATTACAATTAGAAAGTGAATCTGAACGATTGGCATCTGAAGAAAGGGATACAAATATTGATGTAATATAAGATCAATCTGCCCATTTTATCCCCCGATTTTTGACACCCTTGATGGGATTACCTTACCCCCCGCAGACTTGACAGAACCCTCCGCCCAATATTTTATATACTAAACCATACTAACTTATGGTTAATCCTAGAAAAGGAGGCATGACGATTATAACAGATTCCAAGACCGTAAAACTGACCGTACAGGAAGCGATAAACGAAGCCGACATCGGGAGGAACATTGCCCTCCTTCCCTGGCAGGTGATCGACAGGCTCAGCCTGTCCGGCGGGGACGCGACCGGGATCGATGCGGACGCCCTCGTGCAATTCGCATGAAGGGCACGGGATCACCCGGGTGTTTACCGGACAGACTTCCGCATTGGTAAGTTATTTGACAGGGAGAAGCGCTATTACGAATTACCGGTAGCGGATTGTGAATAACGAGAAAAATCACCACCATGAACTTCAACAATTTCACCCTCAAATCGCAGGAAGCCGTTTCGAAGGCGATCGACCTAGCAACGGCAAAAAAGAACCCGTCTATCGAGACGTCGCACCTCCTCAAAGGGATGCTTCTCGTTGACGAGAATGTCATCCCGTACCTCTTGAAAAAACTAAATGTGAACATCGATGGGTTTACCGCTGCCCTCGACCAGATCATCGATGCGTATCCTGAAGTAACCGGCGGGGATCAGAACCTCTCCGGTGATGCCACAAAAGCCCTGCAGAAAGCCACCGCACTTTCCCAGGAGTCCGGGGATGAATTTGTCTCACTGGAACAGATCCTCCTCGGGATCCTTTCGGTCAACAACAGCACATCCCGGCTGTTAAAGGAGAACGGGGTATCGGAAAAAGACCTCAAGACTGCCATCAGCCAGTTACGAAAAGGTGAGACCGTGAACAGCCAGAACGCCGAAGAGACCTATAATGCCCTGGAAAAATATGCCCGGAACCTCAACGATCTTGCCCGTAAGGGAAAACTGGATCCGGTCATTGGGCGTGACGAAGAGATCCGCAGGGTGCTGCAGATCCTTTCACGGAGAACGAAGAACAACCCGATCCTCATCGGGGAACCCGGTGTGGGAAAAACCGCGATAGCCGAAGGTCTTGCCCACCGGATCATTGACGGGGACGTACCGGATAACCTGAAGACCAAGCAGATCTTTTCCCTCGATATGGGGGCCCTGATCGCCGGGGCCAAGTTCAAGGGAGAATTTGAAGAACGGTTAAAAAGCGTGGTTAAGGAAGTGACCTCCTCCGACGGGGAGATCGTCCTTTTCATCGATGAAATTCACACCCTGGTCGGGGCCGGCGGTGGCGAGGGCGCCATGGACGCGGCAAATATCCTCAAACCCGCACTTTCACGGGGAGAACTGCATGTCATCGGCGCAACGACCTTAAAGGAATACCAGAAGTATTTCGAGAAGGACAAAGCGCTCGAACGGCGTTTCCAGCCGGTGATGGTCAACGAACCGGATTCACAGGATGCCATTTCCATCCTCCGGGGAATCAAGGAGAAATACGAAACCCATCACCACGTACGGATCAAGGATGAGGCGATCATAGCTGCCGTCGAACTTTCGCAGCGCTATATCTCCGACCGGTTCCTCCCGGACAAGGCGATCGACTTAATCGACGAGGCTGCATCAAAACTCCGGCTCGAAATCAATTCGAAACCAGAAGAACTCGAAAAGATTGAACGCAGGATCCGGCAGCTGGAGATTGAACGGGAAGCCATCAAACGCGAAAAAGACAAGGAAAAACTCAAAAGCCTCAATGAAGAGATCGGGAACCTGACCGAGGAACGAAACCGGCTGAATGCAAAGTGGCAGTCGGAAAAAGAGCTCGTTGAACAGATCCAGTCGCGGAAAACCGAGATCGAGAACTTAAAGTTCGAGGCCGAAAATGCCGAACGGAACGGCGACCTCGGGAAAGTTGCAGAGATCCGCTATGGGCGTATCCCTGAGCTCGAAAAGACCATGGTGGAGCTCAAGGAAAAACTCACCGTGCTGCAGAAGGATTCCGCTCTCGTGAACGAAGAGGTAGATGCCGAAGAGATCGCCGAAGTGGTTTCACGCTGGACCGGGATCCCCGTGAGCAGGATGCTGCAGAGCGAGCGGGAGAAACTGCTCAGCCTCGAAGCCGAACTCCACAAGCGTGTCGTCGGCCAGGATGAGGCGATCGCGGCAGTTGCGAATGCCATCCGCCGGAGCCGTGCCGGGCTGCAGGACACCAAACGTCCGATCGGCTCGTTTATCTTCCTCGGGACAACCGGCGTCGGAAAGACGGAACTCGCCAAAGCGCTCGCAGAATTCCTGTTCAACAACGAGAACAGCATGGTGCGGATCGACATGTCGGAATACCAGGAACGGCATACTGTTTCGCGACTGATCGGCGCACCGCCGGGCTATGTGGGGTACGAAGAGAGCGGGCAGCTGACCGAAGCGGTCCGGAGAAAGCCCTATTCCGTGGTACTGCTGGATGAGATCGAAAAAGCCCATCCGGATGTCTTCAACATCCTCTTGCAGGTTCTTGACGACGGCCGCCTGACCGACAACAAGGGCCGCACGGTGGACTTCAAGAACACCATCATCATCATGACCTCGAACATCGGGTCGCATCTTATCCAGGAGAACATGGAAAAGGCTACCGAAAAGGACCGGGACGAGCTCTTCGACCGCACCCGGGAACAGGTATTCGACCTGCTCAAGAAGACCATCCGTCCCGAATTCCTCAACCGGATCGACGAGATCATTATGTTCAGGCCGCTCACGGAAGACGAGATCCGGACGGTTGTCGAAATCCAGCTGGAAGGCGTCAAAAAAATGCTTGAAAAGAACGATGTCCGGCTTACGGCAACAAAGAAAGCCATCCGGTTTATCGCGACCCTGGGCTTTGACCCGCAGTTCGGTGCACGGCCGATCAAACGGGTGATCCAGAAAAACCTGCTCAATGAATTGTCAAAGATGATCCTTGAGGGGAAGGTCCAGAAGGACAAGGAGATCGTAGTCGATGAGAAAGGAGGAAAACTGGTGTTCGGGAATGCCTGATCCCGAATCTCCAGTCTGATCAAAGAAGCATCAGGGTGTGGGGAGACGACAATGGATGATATCGAAGAGTTAAAAAAGGCACTCGCAGAACAGACCCGGCTCGCTGAGGAACGTCTCAATCAGCTGCAATACCTCCAGGCAGACTTCGACAATTTCCGCAGGTGGAGTGCAAAGGAAAAGGACACGATCACATCCCTTGCAAACGAGAGACTGATCCATGATCTCCTCGTTATCCTGGACGATTTCGAACGGGCCCTGCCCTCGTTAGAGCAGGAGAAGAACCGGGAAGGAATGGAAATGATTTATAAAAAATTTACAAAAATCCTGTCCGACTACGGATTGCAACCGATAGACTGCGTGGGAAAAAAATTCGATCCCCGCTTTCACGAGGTGTTGTGTACAGAGAAATGCCCGCAGGAGCAGAACACGATCCTTGAAGATTTCGGGAAAGGGTACCAGTTGAAATCCAAAGTCATCAGGCCCTCGAAAGTAAAGATCGCAGAACATGGAGCAGAGAAAGTTGGTGAGAACAATGGCTAACGAGAAAATTATCGGAATTGATCTTGGTACGTCGAACAGCGAAGCATCCGTCATGGTCGGCGGTAAACCGACTATTGTCCCGTCTGCGGAGGGGGCAACCGTTGCCGGCAAAATGTTTCCCTCCTATGTGGCATTTACCCCGGATGGCCAGCTTCTTGTCGGGGAGCCGGCACGGCGGCAGGCAGTGAGCAACCCTGAGGGTACCGTTACCGCGGCAAAGAGAAAGATGGGGACAAACCACGTCTATAAAATCTACGGGAAGGAGTACACCCCCCAGCAGATCTCGGCGTTCATCCTCCAAAAGATCAAACGCGATGCCGAAGCGTTCCTGGGAGAAAAGATAACAAAGGCCGTCATCACCGTCCCTGCCTATTTCAACGACAACCAGCGGACAGCAACAAAGGATGCAGGAAAGATCGCCGGCCTCGATGTGGTCAGGCTGGTAAACGAACCCACCGCAGCGTCCATGGCATATGGCCTCGATAAGGGTGGCGAGTTCAAGATCCTGGTCTTTGATCTCGGCGGCGGCACGCTCGATGTCACCATCATGGAGTTCGGCGGCGGCACGTTTACCGTTCTTGCGACCTCCGGCGATACCCAGCTGGGCGGCACGGACATGGACAATGCCATCTACGAATGGATCGCAGACGAGTTCAAGAAACAGGAAGGCATCGATCTCAGGAATGACAGGATGGCCATCAACCGGGTAAAAGAAGCCGCCGAAAAGGCCAAGATCGAACTTTCAACCGTCATGGAGACGGAGATCAACCTTCCCTATGTATCAGCAACCCAGGCAGGCCCCAAGCACCTCAACATCAAACTGTCCCGGTCAAAACTCGAACAGCTGATCGACCCGATCATCAGGAGGTGTATCAAACCCTTCGAGCAGGCACTCAGGGATGCAAAACTCACGAAGGACGATATCCAGAAAGTGATCCTTGTCGGGGGACCCACCCGGATGCCGGTTGTCCAGAAATTTATCGAGGACAACGTCGGGAAGAAGATGGAACGCGGTATTGACCCGATGGAATGCGTAGCCATGGGTGCCGCGATTCAGGGCGGGATCCTTGGCGGCGAAATAAGCGACATGGTGCTGCTCGATGTGACTCCCTTAACCCTCGGCCTTGAGACCCTCGGCGGGGTCAGGACCGCCCTCATCGACCGGAATACCACGATCCCGACAAAGAAGAGCCAGATATTCTCGACTGCAGCGGATATGCAGACCGAGGTCACGATCCATGTCCTCCAGGGCGAGCGGCCCATGGCTGCCGATAACGTGAGCCTGGGCCAGTTCAACCTGGTCGGCCTCCCTCCGGCGCCCCGGGGGATCCCGCAGGTCGAGGTCACCTTCGATATCGACGCATCGGGTATCCTCAATGTCTCTGCAAAGGATCTCGGGACCGGGAAAGTGCAGAAGATGACCATCACCGCTTCGACAAAACTGGGAGAAACCGATGTACGGAAGATGGTCGACGAGGCAAAGCAGTTCGAAGAGCAGGACCGGCAGAGAAAGGAAGAAGTCGAGGCCAGGAACATTGCGGATTCCCTTGTCTACACGGCGGAAAAAACCAAAACGGACCTGGCGGATAAACTCAACCCGGACATGGTTGAAAGGCTGAATGCTGCGATCACAGGGGTCAAGGCAGCACTGGAGGGTAAGGATACTTCCAGTCTCAAGACAGAAACTGAAAAACTCCAGAAAGTTCTCGGCGAGGCAGGCACCGCTGCGTACCAACAGGCAGCAGCCCGGCAGCAGGCAGAACAGCAGGGTGCTTCCCAGGGCACTGAGCAGCCGTCGCAGAATGCCGGCGGCTCGGGCAATGCCGGTGGCCCCGGCGGCGAGAATGTCGTTGACGCCGACTTCAAAGTAAAGGATGAAAAATAATTTTTTTTACCCGATCCATGGCAGCGCGCGACTATTATGAGACCCTCGGCGTAAAACGGGATGCTTCAGCGGACGAGCTCAAAAAAGCATTCCGGCAGCTCGCACGAAAATACCACCCGGACCTGAATAAAGGGAGCAAGGAAGCGGAAGAGAAATTCAAGGAGATAAACGAGGCCTACCAGGTGTTAAGCGACCCCCAGAAGAAAGCCCAGTACGACATGGGGGGTCATGTCGAGTTCGGGCCCGGGGACACATCAGGGTACCGGCCACCCAGTTACGATGACCTGTTCCGGGACTATGGCCTCGGGGATATTTTCAATGCTTTTTCCGGGGGATCCCGACGGCCACAGCAGCGGGCAGGGGCGGATCTCCGCTATGACATAGAAGTAACGCTCACCGATGCATTCAATGGCACGAAAAATACCGTGGCAGTCCCGCATGATTCCATATGCGGTACCTGCCATGGAACCGGTGCAGAGCCGGGGCACCTCCGTGACTGTCCCACCTGCCGGGGAACAGGCGAGATCAGGAGCCCGCAGAGAGTAGGTAACCGCCAGGTGATGAGCATCGCCCAGTGCCCGGATTGCGGCGGGAGCGGCAAGATCATTGAAAAGCCCTGCAGGACCTGCCACGGGGCAGGGTCGCTCCAGAAAACGCGGAGGATCGAGGTGACGATC
>NZ_JBAVMX010000078.1:0-1995 GCF_049690535.1 Methanoregula sp.
ATCTCGTCCGGCAGGGATATCTCGCACGAACCGGTGACAAATATCCGGTCATTGCTCTTGGTGCGAAAAGCAGCGGGCTGCTCGCCGGGACCTGCCGGGTCCGGCTCCCGGTACAGGAGCGCGATGCATTATCGACCACCCCGACCACAGCACCGGAAGCCGGTGATGTAGTCGATGGGGATGCCCGCGAAGCGGAGGCTGAACTCTTCCAGCGGCTTAAAGCGGTCAGGACGTCCCTTGCCCGGGAGAGAGGGGTGCCCCCGTATGTCGTATTCGCGGACCGGAGCCTGAGGGAGATGGCACGCGCCCGTCCGTGCGACCGGGCGCATTTCGCGACGATCCCGGGGGTCGGGCAGATCAAACAGGAGAAATACGGCCCGGTCTTTCTCGACGCGATCAGGACGTTCTGCAGCGAACCGGCCGACTGAAATCTTAAAACTCCGGTACCGGGTTTCTCATATTCGCATTACCCCATCCCCAACGCTTAATGAGCCTGCACCCGGATACTCTTTTGATCCATGATCGACACCGCGAACCTTCCCGAAAATCCCGGATGTTATCTCTATTCCGACGAAGCTGGGACGATCATCTATGTCGGGAAGGCAAAGAACATCAGAAAACGGGTGTCGAGTTATTTTACCAAAAAAGATCACGACCCAAAGACAAAGAGCCTGGTCACCCATATCGCGTCGGTCGATGTTGTCGTCACGGATACCGAGACCGAAGCTTTCCTTCTCGAAAACACGCTCATAAAAAAACACCAGCCGAAGTATAACATCGATTTAAAAGATGCAAAACGCTACGCGTGGATCGAGCTGACCGGCGAAGAATACCCGCGGCTCGTGGTTGCCCGCCGTGCGTCGGGAAGCGGCACATTCTTCGGGCCGTTTGTCTCAGCCGCGGAGCGCGACTACGTGCTTAACGTGGCAAAAAGGGCATTTCACCTGAGGACCTGCAAAAAACTCCCGAAGCGTCCCTGTCTCCGGCGCCACATGCAGTCCTGCTGCGCCCCCTGCACCGGCACCGTGAGCTTGGAAGAGTACGGAAAGAACGTGAAGAAAGCTGCCCTCCTTCTGGGGGGCAAATCTCACGAACTGCTCGATGAACTCAAAACTGAGATGGCGGCACGCTCGTCCGCAGAGGATTTCGAGCGGGCGCTCGTGTTGCGGAACGAGATTACGGCCATCGGGCACCTTGCCGACCGTCAGCACGTGGAGCACCGGCGCGAGTACGACCAGGACGTGATCGCGTACCAGATAACAGACGGGAAGGTCTACCTCACGGCATTTAACGTCGAACGCGGATCGCTCGCGAACAAGGAGGAGTTCGTATTCGAGGCCGGGGAAGACTTTTTCGAGGAATTCCTCGTCCAGTATTACTCGGACCGGGAACCCCCGCAGGAACTGATCCTCGGGCACGAAACTGACCCTGCACTCGCAGATTTTCTTTCGATTAAAAAAGGAAAACGCGTCGGGATCATCGTCCCGCAACGGGGGGAGAAACGGCAACTGCTCGAACTCGCACAAAAGAACCTCGAGATCGCATTCTTCCGCGACACGCTGAAAGGAGCCGAGCTCGGCACTGCCCTTCACATGGCACGACCTCCCTCCGTGATCGAGTGTTTCGATATCTCGCATCTCTCCGGCACCTCAATGGTCGGGTCGATGGTGCAGTTCCGGGACGGAAAGCCTGACAAAAGTAACTACCGGCGGTTTAAGATCAAGACCGTCGAAGGGATCGATGATTTTGCGTCCATCGCAGAGGTTGTAAAACGACGGTATACACGGCTCCTCGATGAGCACGCCCCGTTCCCGGATCTGGTGATCATCGATGGCGGCAGGGGACAGCTTTCCTCGGCACGCGGGGCGCTTGCCGGTCTGGGGGTGACCGGCCAGCCGGTCATCGCGATTGCAAAACGGGAAGAAGAAGTCTATGTACCAGATGCAGACCTGCCGCTCCGGCTCGACAGAAAAAGCATCGCACTCCGGTATATCG
>NZ_JBAVMX010000079.1:0-2219 GCF_049690535.1 Methanoregula sp.
CGGATCATGATCATCGTGTTCTCGCGCTTGAAGGCCGGGTGGTGCACCTCGTCCAGAAACCGGTCGATATGCCGGTACAGGTGGCCCATATCGTACGGCGAAGCCAAACGGTACTGGGGTACCGGGAGGTTCGCGAGTTCGTAGCAGACAATCCCCACCGCGTGGGAGAGGTTCATGATCGGGTACTCGTCAGAGGTCGGGATCGTGCAGATCATGTCGCTCCTCTTCACCTCGTCGTTATTGAGTCCCCAGTTCTCGCGCCCGAAGAGGATCGAAACCCTTCCATCCGCGGTGCCGATGCGCTCCCGGAGATCGCGGGGCGAAAAAAACGGCATCCTCATCGGCGTGCAGACGGATTTACTGACCTGCCCGGTTGTCGCAATTACGATACTGCTCCGGGCAAACACATCCTCTATCGTGCACAACTCTGCATTTTTCAGGACATCCTGCGCATGGGAGGCGCGGGCTTTTGCCTCGTCCCCGAGTTTACAAGGGTCGATGAGTACCATCCGGGTAAACCCAAAATTTTTCATCACCCGTGCGGCAAACCCCACATTTCCCTCGTAGAGGGGGGCCACGAGCACGATGTCAATTTCAGGCATAAAAAAGTTACTGGACCGCGTCCACGGTTGCCTTGAGAACGGCAGCGCCTTGGTCATAGACCGCGTTCCCGACCACGATCGTATCCGCAAATTTGCCCATGAGAGCGGCTTTTTCGGCCGAGTTAATCCCGCCGCCATAGTACAGGATCGACTGGTCAATCGCTTCAGATGCCGCTTTCACAACGGCAGGGTCGCCGTACATCCCGGAATATTCAATATACACAACCGGGAAATGGAAGTAGTGGTCGGCGACGGAGGTATACGCTGCAACCTCCGAAGGTTTGAGGTCGCAGATTGCCTTTGTAACCCGACCGACTGATGAGTTGGGGTTGAGCACGATATAAGCTTCGGGAACAACCGCATCCCAGGGGATACGACCGTTCTGTTGCTGCACCCAGTACCGGTGCTTGCCGACGATCCATTGCACATCGGTCGTGTTCATCACGCTTGGCACAAAGACATAATCGATTCCTTCAATAAGCACGGCATCGGGGCCGGCAGGTTCCATCACGAGCGGCAGGTCGTATGCGGCAATCTGCTTCTGGAGAGCAAGCAGGTTCTCTTTTGTCACGTTCAACGTGCCCGAGAGCATCAGTGCGTCAGTCCCACTTGCGGCGATCGCATCGATATCTCCAGGTTTAAGCTGCTTGTCAGGATCGAGTTTGGTCACATGCACCCAGTCTTTCCACTTCATATCAGTATCATCAGTACCTGTGTCGTTTATCCCAATAAACCGGTGCACCGGTCTTTTATCAAGGCTACCTGGTTTTGCAAAATCCTTCGCCGTAAAAATGGAGTTGTTTCGGGATATGATATCAGGGAAATATGACAGTATTTATATCGCGGGAATGGCTATGGAAAATATACACTGGTTTTCATGAATCTTCAGGAAAAAACACTTGTTATTCTTGTTGCTTCGATTATTGCCGTGACATTATTCATCACGGTTTTTGTGTCAGGCATTCTCCTCACCAGTTATTCAAACCTTGAAAAGGGTTATGTTGAAAAAGATCTCCAGCAGGTGCTCAACAAAGTACACGATGACGAGGCGTCCCTTTCAGCAATTGTAAGTGACTGGGGGCCATGGGACGACACCTACAATTTTGTCAACGGCAACGAGCCGGATTACGTCACCTCAAACCTCGTCCCTGAAACGTACGCAAACCTCCGGGTGAACTTCATCATCATTACCAACCGCGAGGGGGATATCGCCTATGCCGGGGCTTATGACACCGGGACAAAGACGATGGTACCGGTGCCCGGTGATCTTCTTTTGCAGATTCGCCGGGAAAACCCGCTCCTGAATATGTCATATCCCCGGGGAGCGACTACGGGTATCATGATGCTGTCCGGCCAGCCTCTGATGGTTGCCTCCCGCCCCATTATTCATACGGATTTTTCCGGCACTCCTCAGGGTGTCGTTATTATGGGCCGGTATCTTGATCAGGAAGAGATCAACCGGCTTTCCACGCTTGATCAGGTTTCGCTCACGATCACTCCTGCAGCCGATCCTTTGCTGCCTTCGGAGGCCACAAAAAATCTGCATACTGAACCCGGCAGCGAACCGGAATTTATCACGCCGATCAATTCCAGTTACATCGGGGGATTCGCCCTCAT
>NZ_JBAVMX010000080.1:0-3336 GCF_049690535.1 Methanoregula sp.
AGATCCACCGGCAGAAAAGGGAGTACTTCTGCCAGCTCGTGAAGTACAACAAGGATAAATTCGCCCATGAGTACGAATGGTACGAGCAGATGGGCTGGATGAAATAAGCCGGGTGAACGGGCATGAAGAGTATTACGGCAGAAAAACTCCGGCTCGAGTACGAACCCGTGGCCATTCTCTGGAGCAACACAAAGCCCGCTGGTGCACTGCAGATAAAACCGCACGGGCAGACCTGCATCATGCCGTATTTTGCGCAGGTCGCAACGAAGGGGAGAACGGCCGTGTTCGACCGGGAGAGCTATGGCTGCCCCGGTGCCCGGGCCGGCCTTGGATTTGGGAACGGGTACTATGATGCCTTCGGCGGCGCCGGCGTTGATTTTATGTCGGCATTCTTTGTGAAAGGTGCAGAGAGCAGCAGGAACCCGGAGGCCTATTGCGCAACCGTGCAGCACATCCCCGAACAGGAGCGTGCGAAGTTTCTGCACGGTGAGCGCCTGCACAAAGATACGGAAAAGGCAAAGCGGTTTATGACCGCAGACCTGCCGATCACGGACATTGCCGAGAAGTACGTGATCTTCACCCCCTTGAGCAAAGTAAACCCCGGAGAGGATCCGGTCGTTGTGGTTTTTCTGGCCGACCCGCTCCAGATCACCGGGCTCGTCACCCTTGTAGGTGCAGTCCGTGAGGGCACCGATCCTGTGAGGGTTCCGCCTATGGCTGCCTGCCAGCAGATCGGGGCGTTCGTTTACGACGAGGCAAAAAAGGATCATCCCCGGGCAGTGCTCGGGTACACTGACCTCGCAGCACGTGCAAACGTGGGAAAAACCATCCCGGAGAAGATGTTCACGTTTGCCGTACCGTTTTCGCTCTATCAGGAAATGGAGGCGGAGGCAAAAGATGGGGTATTTGATGGGCCGATCTGGAAAGGACTTACCGGAGAAGCGGTGACCGGGGGAAAATCATGACCGAACAGGATTTCAGGGATATCGGGGCGAGGCTTGCGTCTGCATTCAGGCTTTCGACACGCCCTCTTGCAGTGTACGGATCGGAGGTCCTGCCGGCGGGCATCCCGCCGATGAACGGGGTTAACCGGTGTTTTGCAGTCTCCCTGTTCCGGATGGCGACGGGAAATGCCGTGTCAGCGATCTATGTGAGTGCTGACACGAGCGAGGGCTGTTGCATGGGGGGGCTCTACCATACCGGGTTTATCCCGGTTCCCGATGATATCGGGTATTTTGTATCGACCGGCAGGAAAGATGTCCGCGGCGGGGCAGCAGAGTATCTGAAGGCGAGCCCCGATCTGGTCGAGCGCTGCACGGCAGCGGCCGGGCCGATCCACCCTCCGGGAAAATACCTCGTCGTGCAGGCATGTGAGGCGCTGCCGGATCCCGGACCTGGCGTGAGATCCATCTGCTGCTTTGGCACGGGCGAGCAGATCCGGAACATGGCGGCACTCATTCATTTCGATCGGGACGACCCGTTCTCACCGGTGATCGTTCCCTGGGGGTCGTCCTGTTCGACCTTTATCACGTTCCCGGCAGGCCTTGCGGAAAACACGCCGCACGACACTGCATTCATGGGCCCGCAGGATCCGACCCAGAACCATTCGATGCCACCTGAGATGATGGCGCTGGGAATTCCCGCAGACATGGCCGCACGGATGGTAAATAATCTGGACGCTTCATTCATTACCCGGAGACCGCAGGTGGCATTTCCCAACCACGAGGGGGGATTGAAACGGTAGGCGGCCTCCCCTTTTTTGGGAGAGATGGTCACCTTCCTTATGTATCGGATTCACAAAAAATAACGTGAGTCTGGGTTTTCTCCAGACTTCCCTCAATTTTTTTACCGTCGCGTGGCCAGCAGGCTGACGGCACGGTGCGGGCCGAATTTGCTGCTGACATCCACGGTTTTTAGTTCACGGATGGCAAAATACGGGGAGACCAGTTCCCGTATCTCGGACTCCGAGGAGAAATAGAGTGTCGTCCCGATCCGGGTCGTACGGTAGTTCCCGCTTCCGCCAAATTGGGGATCGCTCTCGGCAAAACAGACAGAAAAATACGTTGCCCCAGGATTGGTGATTTTATGCACATTCCTGATATAGGTCTCCCGGTCTTCCGGGAATATATGGTGCAGGAACTCCCAGTCATAGGCAAAGTCAAACGTATCCGTCACTTCATGCAGATCTCCGAGGAGATCAGCGACAACAAATCTGCACCGGACTCCCCGGATCTTTGCCTGCTCTTCTGCCATTTTTATCGCAGTGGGTGAACTGTCAACGCCTATAACCTCAAACCCAAGACCGGTAAGGTAGATCGCATAGTTACCGGCACCGCACCCGAGATCAATGGTTTTGCAGGGCCGGACGATCCCATTCTTCACAAGGTTCACAAGCGCTTCCGGTGGTGTCTCACTGTTCCAGGGGATGTTCTCCAGAGGGAGTGTCTGGTAAATTTTATCGACATTGGCATATTTCATGCATGTCACCTTCAGGGAGTTCTCATCATGGAAATGTTTCAATGTTTCCCTGTGATATTCCTGGAAAAAGAGCATTTTTTCTTCAGTAAATTTTCGCTCTTAACCAATCTCCGGTCTCATCCAGTATCTCCACCGGCCCGGCCCCTTCGCGCAGGAGCCTGAACACTTATGTTTCCAGACGATCTACCTTTGTAAGTTATATTTTACACGCACATGAACATGCCCGGATGATACCGGGGTCAACCCGATCTCATGGAAACAAACGAAACATCCAGCGATGGAACCGGACCCGCGAAAAAAGGCATTGATTACAAGTGGATCGTCCTCTCGATCACGACCATCGAGATGTTCATGGTATCCGTGAACGGGAGTATCACCCTCATCTCGCTGCCCGCGATCTTCAATGGTATCAATATCGACCCGCTCACCTCGTTCCAGTACCTCATCTGGGTGCTGATGGGGTACAGCCTCGTCACTGCAACCCTGCTGCTCAGCTGCGGCCGGCTCTCGGATATGTACGGGAGAGTGAAACTCTACAATCTCGGGTTTGCCATCTTTACCCTCGGATCCATCCTCCTCTTTCTTACCCCGGACAAGGGGAGCGCAGGCGCCCTTGAGATTATTGTTTTCCGTCTTGTCCAGGGGGTGGGCGCCTCGTTTACCTTTTCCAACAGCGCAGCCATCCTCACCGATGCATTTCCTCCGGACGAGCGAGGCAAGGCGCTGGGGCTCAACACCATCTCCTTTTTGTCCGGGCAGTTCGTGGGCCTGATCCTCGGCGGCGTCCTCGCGTTCTACAACTGGCGGTACGTGTTCCTTGTCAGCGTACCGGTCGGCATCCTTGGCACGGTGTGGGCA
>NZ_JBAVMX010000081.1:0-11892 GCF_049690535.1 Methanoregula sp.
GGTACAAACGCAGGAGATAAAAAACGTCCGGGCCCGGCGCGTTGACCTGGAGCAGGGGGACAAACTTGAGGGAGCGTTCGACCTTGCGGCGAGCAGCATGACCTTCCACCACATCAGGGACACCGGCATGCTCCTCGACCGGATCTACGGCGTCCTCAAACCCGCAGGAAAAATTGCGATTGCCGACCTCGATCTGGATGAGGGAAAATTCCACGACTCAAACGAGGGCGTGTTCCATTTCGGCTTCGACCGGCACATGATGAAGAAAGCATTTGAGTCCGCCGGTTTTGTTTCGGTGCGGAACCGGACTGCCGCGATCATGCAGAAGCCCGGGGCGGACGGGACGGTGCGGACGTTTACCGTGTTCCTGATGACCGGGGAGAAAGGGCGGGATACTCCGGATGATCCCCGGTGATCTCTTTTTTGGATGCCGGAAAAACATAGTATTTATCTCCCGGTTTCCAAACTGACACCTTGTTAATCACAATCTGTCAGTGGAGAGCGGTGCTGCAATGAGCGATGGCGAAAGTGTAAAAACAGTATCGGTGGTCCGGTGTGAGGACTACAACCGGGAGAAAACGTGCGCTGCAGTCAGGAAGGCAATAGATTTGGTCGGCGGCGTGGGCGCATTTGTCACCCCGGGCGAGAAGGTATTTTTGAAGTTCAACCTCCTCCAGGGGTCGGCGCCGGAGACGTGCATAACTACAAACCCCGAGGTTGTGTATGCCGTCGCAAAACTGCTCAAAGACCACGGCTGCGAAGTATTACTGGGTGACAGTCCCGGCTCCGGCTCGCTCTACTCAGAAAACAATCTCAAAAAGGCGTACGAGGTATCCGGGTACGATAAAATAGCACAGGATCTCGGCGTCCTTCTGAACTACGATGTGGGGTACCGTGAGGTATCGGCCCCGGGGAGCACCACGATAAAAAGGTTCCCGATCATCAGCCCGGCGCTGGACTGCGATGCCATCGTTGTTGTCTCAAAGGCAAAGACCCACTCGCTGACGTACCTTTCGGGTGCGGCAAAGAACATTTTCGGCGTCATCCCGGGACTGGACAAGCCCACGTACCACGCACGGCTCCCTGATCCCGTCGCATTCGGGAGGATGATCATCGACATCAACGATATCGTAAAGCCAAATCTGCAGGTCATGGATGCGGTTATGGGTATGGAAGGAGACGGCCCGCACGCCGGCACACCCCGGAAGATCGGGGCCGTGCTCGCATCCGGCAATTACAGTGCAATTGACGTTGCCACCTGCCGGCTCATGTCCCTTGACCCCCTGCGTGTACCGACCATCACCGCTGCAATCGAGCGGGAATACTTAAAGGGAGACTTAAGCGACATCTCCCTTGTCGGAGACAACTTCGAGGAGTTCATCGTAAAGGACTACCAGTGCCCCTCCACGTACCTCGGGCAGGGCAAAAGCGGCGGCAAATCCCACCGGCTCATGCGGCTCGTCTTTAAACTGGTAAACGAGTACCCGCCCCGGCCGGTAATCCATACCGATCGCTGCACACGGTGCATGAAGTGCGTCCGGAGCTGTCCGGTAAAAACCATCGCGGTGGTCGATACGCTGCCCCGTATCGGGTACAAGAAGTGTATCAAATGCTACTGCTGCCACGAGATGTGCGACAGCCATGCGATCACCCTTGAACGGACGCTCGCCGGTAAAATTCTTGCAAAAGTCGTGTTCAGGAAATAAATCGTTCACCCGGTATTAAGGTTGAGCCGGGCTTGGCGTGCCCGTGCAGTAAAGACCATGTCGCTCACGCAAGTGTGAACTGGCGTTTGTCCTCTCTTTTAAGAGACGTTGTTTGTGCGTATCGAGGCCGATCTCATCTTCAGTGGCACCATCCCCTCTTGAATAAATCGTGGAAGCATAGCGCGGATAATTGACACGGTGTGCAAACATCAGAACCGGAGCGGGACGGCAAAAGATCTTCTGGCGGCTCTGTACAGAAGAACTCATCCTGATTAAGTGGGTTTTTAAAAAGAAGATTACGATTATTTCGCCGGCGCTGACATTTCCGGTTTCTTCCACATCGCTTTCTTAAGTGCCAATATGATGACGAGGAGACCGGCAATTCCCAGGCAGATTCCTGTCACGTAGAGTGTTCCCATGCTCGTGATCCCACCAATGAGCAGGAAGACACCGACAAAAAACAACAATGCGACCATTACCATTTTACTCATATTCCTTCCTCCACTAACGTTTCAGCAGCCCGGATCATTGAGAGCGTAGTCAGTTTGAATGTAATAGTCTGTGGTAAAGCTGCCAGTCAAACTGTTTTGTCATCCCATACATAAAACTTACTTTTCGGTGCCCTGTTACCTTGTTGTGGGATCATCAATCAACGCCCAAACAAAATTCCAATCCCTCACCACGTTACCAGAACCCCACATTCCGGTGCCGGATATACTCCACGATCACGTCCCGGGATTTGTATAGCACCCGGTAAATAATCCGGGTTCCATCGCCCCTGGATCTGCCCGGGCTTGACAATTGCCGGACTGGCCTTTACTTTTACGGCAAACAATACCTTTATTCAGTCTTCTTCCTATATCCCGTTCTCAGGGATCCGCCTTCTGTAGTGAAATTCAGTGAACAAGGTAACAGAATTTGCGGAAGTATTATGCAAGGCAGAGCAATGATTACCATCAATATCCAACAAAAATGAGTGTCCTCTGGAAGTACCTCAAACCGCAGAGATGGCTCATCGTTGTCGCACTCATACTGGCGGGTATCAGTGAACTCTTAAACCTTGTCGATCCGCTGATTTTCGGGAAAATTATTGATGATTATGCCTTAAACCCGGGGAACAGCCCGGAAGAGGTACTGGTAAAAGGAGTGCTGTTCTGGCTGAGCGTGGCAGTCTCTGTCGCGGTGCTTGCCCAGGTCACAGCAACGTTCCAGGATTATTTCACCCGGCTTGCTGTACAAAAGTTCGGGATGCAGATCTTCAATGACGGGCTACAGCAGACGCTCCGTTTGTCCTATAATGAGTACGAGGAACAACGGAGCGGTGAAATGTTAGCCGTATTGCAGGATGTGAGGGCTGATACCCAGACATTCATTAACCTGTTCATCAACGTTGTTTTCTCGTCTGTTGTTGGGATCTGTTTTCTTATCGTGTATTCGATCACGATGAACTGGATGCTATTTCCGGTTTTTGTGACCGGTATTGTCGTGCTGGGAACGCTCACCGGGTTACTGAGTAAAGAGATCAAGGTGACGCAACGGTCGATCAACCTCCAGACCTACAAGATATCGGGAGCGATCACCGAATCCCTCCGGAATATCGAACTGGTCAAAAGTCTTGGCCTGACCTATCCCGAGATACGGAGGATCTGGGACCAGAACCTGAAGATCTTCAACCTGGAGATGATTAAGGTAAAAAGGATCCGCCTCTTGACGTTTTTACAAGGGGCGACGCTTGCCGTCCTCAAGCAGTCGATATTGTTCATCCTTCTCTGGTTGATTTTCCACAAAGTCCTCACTACCGGAGAATTGATCTCGATGCAGTTCATCTCCACGATCATTTTCGGACCGTTGCAGGATCTCGGGAATATCATTATCAGTTATAACGAGGTCGAGGCATCGGTGAAGTATTTCGATGAACTCATGCAGAAGCCCATCGAACTGAACGTGGAACATCCCGTCGAGATCGACGAGCTTGCGGATATCCGTTTTGACAATGTCGTGTTTCGTCACAAGACCGCACATTATAACGCCGTTGACGGGATCTCGTTTGAGGTAAAAAGCGGCGAGACGATCGCGTTTGTGGGGCCTTCGGGTGCCGGCAAGTCAACGCTTGTCAAGCTCCTGCTCGGATTATACAGTCCGGTGAGCGGAGAGATCTGGTTCAACGGGCATGCATCTTCACAGATCCGGTATAACCCGTTACGGCGGCAGATTGGTTTTGTTGCGCAGGATGCCCAGTTGTTCGGAGGAACAATCCGGGAGAATCTTCTGTTTGTCCAGCCGGATGCGACTGATGAGCAGATCATGGACGCATTACATAAGGCCGCGTGTGATAACCTGCTCGCCGGTTCTTCCCAGGGTCTCGATACGATTATCGGTGAGGGGGGAATGAACCTGTCGGGAGGCGAGAAGCAGCGTATTTCCATAGCACGGGCTCTGTTGCGTCATCCCCGCCTGTTGATCTTTGATGAGGCGACGTCTGCACTGGATTCGTTGACCGAGGAGGATATCACCAATACCATCAGGAATATTTCCACGAGCAGGGACCAGATCTCCCTTTTGATCGCACACCGGTTGTCTACGATCATGCATGCGGATGTGATCTATGTGCTGGAGCAGGGCAGGATTGTTGAGACCGGATCTCATGCAAGTCTTCTCGACCAGAAGGGCCTGTATTACGCAATGTGGCGCCAGCAGGTTGGTGAACGCAGGAATCCGGTGAACCGGGCGTAATACTCCCGCGAGCCGGACTCAAACGATCAGTGACATGTCCGGGGGAAGGTCGTTATTAATTATAAGTTCACAAGGATCTGATCCTTCCAGGTGTTTGTGCGTGCCATTTGAAATGTGAGCGTCACATTTGACCAGATGTGGACACTGCACGCAATCCAAAATAGTTTTCAGGGGCATTAGTTCCCATGGAGTTGCTCCGGGAGGGGACATAACCCAGTCGTTGAGTGAAAAAATATTTTCACTTGCAGAGAGGGGGGATGTGGGGTTACACGCGCCCAAAAATACCGGGGACTAACTCTTTTGGAATTTTCCGGCAATCTTTGTCCACGCTGTTTTTAAAAAAGAGCGTGTAAGGACTCATCTGTCCCGCTCACATCACACGCTTTTTTTAATCCGGCAAGGCTGATGGTGCCATCGTCCCGCCGCTCTGCCACCATCGCAAGATCGTGGAGATCTTCCCGGATATCTGTACCGGATGTTAGCATTTTAGCAGATTGCACAACCATCAGCATCCTGATCCTGGTATTTAAAAAAATCCGACAATTATTTTAACGAAAAAAAATGGGTTTAGTACGGCGGCGTCTCGTTGTTCCCAAGGAATGTGAGCGTTGTCTCTCCATACTCAACGGGTGCGTACCTCGAGCCGATATGCGGGAGGTCCTTGAACTCCACAAGCCATGAACCGTTGATCTGGCCCGCGATCTGGTGCGTCACGTTCGGGGGCGTGAGGATATCATCGGTACCAACCGCAAGCATCACGCTCTTGTTGATTCCCGAGAGCTGGTCCCAGGTGCCATTCCACGCAAGGTTTGCCTCAGCCTCTTCTTTCACTCCTTCAGATGCGGTGGGATTGAGGGCCGTTGCGTTGATCAGCGCATAGAGCACTCTGGTGTCGGGCGTCCGTATGCTGTAGGTGACGGATTCGAGTACCAGTTTCCGGACCCGTTCGGGATGATCGATCACCAGCTGCTGGCCAATCGAGGACCCCATCGATGCCCCGTACACGTTCATGCTCGAATAGTCAAGCGCGGGCATCAGGGCAGCCGCATCGTCCGAGTACTGGGAGATCGCCGGCGTTGCATTTGTATCGCTGCTGTACCCCATGCCCCGGTTGTCGTAGATGTACACATGGTACTGCGAAGCGAGGATCTCAAGGAACGTCCCGTTCCACATAGTATCCATGGTGCCGTTGAACCCGCAGATCATCAGGAGTGGTTCACCGGACCCGAACTCGCGGTACCCGATCCTGACCCCGTTCGCATCGGCGTACTGGACAGGAAGGGAAGTAACGGATATTGCAGGAGCCGGTGTAACCACGGGGGCCGCTCCTGGTGTGCTGGTCGTCGTGCTGCCCGTACACCCGGCAGCGAGGATCACAGAGAAAAGAACGGCAATTGCAAGGAAACAGGAGGTCAGTTTCGTCATAAGAGCACCACCCGGTCGATGGAGAGGGGATAATGCATACTCGGAGTGTGGAGATATGAACGTTGTTATTTTGAGGTTTTTTTAGCGTTTCCGGCAAAAATATTTGGGGGGATACATTTTTTGTCCTGCCAGTGATATCCTCCAACCAATGAATGCCAGAATGCCGATCCTTCTTGCCGGTGCAGTTCTGTTTGCGGTCCTTGCTGTTGTTGCTGCAGGCTGTACCGGGACCGCATCTTCCCCGGTGGCTACAGATGCTTTCCCGGCTGATCCGGTTTTTTTAAGGGTACCATACTGCGGATACCTGCCGCAAAAAACAAAAACCCGGACCGGTGCGTGAAATATTTATCATATCATGCCGTAGAATATAGTCTGATTTAACATCGGAGATGTCCGTGAACATATTTGCCCTTCTTTCCATTGTAAGCGGTGTCCTGATCTTATCACTGGGGGTCTTTGTTTTCGACCAGAACCGGAAAAGCCCCCAGCACATCATTTTTTTATTCCTGTGTGGGTTTGCCTCATGGTGGGCATTTGCAGAATCTATGATGCTTGGGGCAGAGAGCTTTGCAACGGCCGGTTTCTGGATGAAAGCGACTGCGTTATGGACCTTTGTACCCCCGCTCGCGCTCAACTTCATCGTGGTTTTTACCCGGCCGGACTCCTGGAAAAATGAGAGATGGATCTATCCGATCCTCTATGCCCCGGCCCTTATATTCTGCTGGATTGAACTTACGAGCAGCCTGATCACAACCGCCCCTATACAGGCATTTGGCGGATATGTCTTTGGGTATTCCCGGCAGTCCCTTTTACCCCTCGTGGAGATCTCCTGGGGGGTTATCATCGCGATCCTGGCAATGCTGCTCTGTGTACAATTTTATTTTACCACAACCGATCACCGGAAAAAACAGCAGGCAAAATATATCATTGCAGGGATCGGCATTACCGCTGCCTTCGGTATCCTGACCCAGCAGATGCTGCCGGGACTCCAGTTTCCGATCCCGGATTTAACCTCGGCTTCATTCCTGTGCTTTACCGGTTGTGTCGGGTACGCCATCTGGAAGTACAGGCTCTTTATCCTGAACCCTGCGACGGTGGCAGACAATATCCTTTCGACTATGACCGACGGGGTAGTCATCCTGGACCCGGAGGGGAATATCGTTGCGACAAACCAGGCTCTGTCCACCATGGTGGGCACGGTAAAAGAACAGTGTGTCGGCCGGCCGGTCAGCGATCTCTTCTATCACGAATCTGACAAGGCAACGATTGTCGCGATGATCCTTGCGCAGGGATCGCTCTCCGATTATGAAACAACATTCCGTTCAGAGGAGGGAAGGGCAATCCCGGTCAGTTTTTCCGGGTCGGTTATCCGGGATACGGACGGCAGCGTTGCCGGGTTTGTCGGCGTTTCGCGGGATATCACCGAACGCAAACGGGCAGAAGAAGCCCTTGGCCAGGCCAGAAAAAAACTCAACGTGCTCAATGCCATCACCTTTTCCGATATCCAGACTACGATCTTTTCCCTGACGGGATATCTCGAGCTGGAAAAGTCCATGCCGGCGGGTGAACGCCAGCAGCGGTTCATTGATCGGGAGATCGAGCTCGTACAGGTCATTGCCGATTCCCTGAAATATGCAGAACTGTTCCAGAGCCTTGGCTTAAAGTCACCGGTCTGGCAGAATGTCGGCCAGTCGTTCCTTCTGGGGATCTCGCACCTGGATATTTCACACCTGTCCCGGCGGCTCGATGTCGAACATGTGGAGGTTTATGCCGACCCGATGCTTGAACATGTCTTTTTAGCTCTTGCCGATAATATCCGCGAGCATGCACCGACCGCAACGGAATATTCCTTTACGTATACGGAAAACCTGCAGGGGCTCGTCCTCGTTTTCAAAGACAATGGGCCGGGTATCCCTGCGTCCTTAAAAGAGAAGATCTTTGAACGGGAATATTGCAGGAGAAATGAGATCGGCCTGTACCTCTCCCGCGAGATCCTGTCCATCACCGGCATTTCCATCCGTGAGACCGGCGAAGAGGGAAAAGGCGCACGCTTCGAGATCCTCGTTCCTCCCGGGGCCTGGCGGAAAACGCGGCAACCATAAGGTCACAACGGGGAGACGCGGTTACTTTTTTTTGACAGGACAAAAAGGAGTGCGGGGCCGGAAGTCCGGGGATTATCCCGCCGCCCGCGGGCTCACGCTTGCGCACACGTTCATTTCAGATCGTCGGCCATTACCTGTTTTATCATCTCCATCGCTTCCTGGATGGTCTCGCGTGCATCCTCGCGCTCGATCCGGTAGAGTTTCTGCAAGGGACCAAGAGCCCGGGGATCCCCGAGCATGCCCAGTGCAAAGGCAGCTTTCAACCGTACCCGTGCATCGTCATCCCACAGGGTGTCAATCAACGGCTCCACGGCCCGGGGATCTCCCAGTCTTCCCAGCGCTTCCGCCGCATTCCACCGCGTCCCCTCATTATCATCGGAGAGCTTTTCGATCAAGACTTCAAGGGTATTCGACATTGTCTATCACCTTTGCCAGCAGGGCTATTGTTCCTGTCCGGGTCATGGCAGGAATCCTCCAGGATCCCGTATGCATCTGGGGGTACTTTATTTTTCCCGTTTTTTCGGGTTTCATTGGTTCCCGGTTGTCTCGCAGATCGTGAGCCGCCGCTGTCAAATTTAATCTGAAACACGCGAGGGACCGGTCGATAACTCCCGCAGCCCGAAAGCCCGAACCCGGCGATCGTGGTGGGCTTGAGGCCGGCGTGATGCTTGGGCGAGAAACAGACCGGGACAATTTTAGAAAAAGAGGGCCGGTAATTTTCCGGGCAAGACTGCGGTATTTTTACACCCCTCCAAAAAATCCACTCTCCGACGGCAAAATCCCGCCCCAAATCACCGTTTTCCTGCAAAAATACTCCCTAAAAACCGCCGGATTCCGACCCTCTCAGGAAACGGCCGCTATCGCGTTCCTGCGGCAGATCTCCCTTCGATCGGGCCCAACTATGCCGGAAATGAAAGAACGGCCGATATGGCGATCGAAATTCGGGGGCAGATACGCGATATTTCTGCAAAATGGCTCCGTATAACTGACTTTCGGATGGGTCCCGAATCCGGGCGTTTTAAGAGGTTTTCCGGGAGAAAACGTGGGGAATCCGGGGCCGTATCGGGCGTATTTTCGGGGTGGGGGAAGGGTGATCCATGGGTCTATTCCTGAATATTTGATCTCACGTCATACGGTTAAATGCTCTTTTTAGAGCACAATAACTTTGTAGGGCAACACCAATTATGGTACAGGAGCATTCTATGGGAAGCGAAGCGGTATCGCTCAATACAGTTCTTGAGTACGTCGATAAGCTCGATATTGAAGACCAGCAGTACGTCCAGGAAATTATCCGCAGCAGGCTTATCGAGAAAAAGCGTTCGGCAATTGTACTCCGGGCAAAACAGGCAAAAACGGCATGCAAAAAACACACGAGCCGGAGCGGAACGGCTAAAGATCTTCTGGCGGATCTGAATGGTTGAACTCGTCTGGGATGAGCGGTTTAAAAAAATCTACAAGAAGTGGTCCCGCCAGCATCCGGACTTAAAGGTGCAATTCGCCAAAAGAATTGTGCAGTTCGAAGAAGATCCTTTTCATCCCTCCTTAAAGACCCATTCCCTGAGCGGTGTCCTGAAAGGTCTCTGGTCATTCAGGATTAACCTTGCGAACACCGGCTTGTTTTCGATTTTGCTGATGAGAGCCGGACAAAAGTAATCCTGATCGATATCGGATCGCACGAAGAGGTCTATTAATAGTTTTATTGAAACACGCACAATTATTTTCCTTCCATCCCCAACAGAACCCTATGGCTGATCTGGATCCCTTCTTTTCCAAAATCAATTCCTGGTCCTTTACCCGGCACCGGGTCTGGAACCGGTGCCAGCGGCAGTACTATTACGAGTACATCGCGCCGTACGTGAAAACCGGGGCGGTCGTGGATCCGGAAAAAATACGGTGGCTCAAGAACTTCACGTCCAAGTTTGTTGTCCAGGGCCAGCTCATCCACGATATCATCGACCAGCAGATCCAGCTCCACTGCGAGAACAAGCCGATGGATCTTGCCGGGGCACTGGCTGCGTTCTCGAAAAAGGTATCGCGCTACAAAGATATTGGCGGCGAGACCTTCACCGAATACCACAACGGCGAGAAGATCACGGGTGCATTTTATACTGCCATCGAGGAAAACGGGAAGACGTGCCTGCACACCTTCTTTGGCAAGTGGCCGGACTACACGACCCGGGAATGCCTGCGGCACGAGCAGTTCGATCATTTCAGCATCGGGGACGTCGGGGTAACGGTCAAGGTGGATTTTGCCGGGAAAATGCCGGATGGCACGCTTATCCTTACCGACTGGAAGACCGGCAGGGACGATGACGAGTACGAGACGGAGCTCCAGATGGCGGCCTACGTGCTCTGGGCACACGAGTTTTACCAGAAAAGTGCCGATGAGATCAAAACCGAACTCGTGTTCCTGAAGACCGGCGCGACAAAGCCGTACTCGTTTTATCTGGAACAGTTACGCGAGGTGGAGGAAAAGATCCAACGGGAGTTCGCGGCGATGAATGCCTCGTATGTGTATGGGGATTTTCCGGCCCGGCCTTCCCAGCGGGAGTGTATGAGTTGTAAGTTTGCGGAAGTATGTCCGGAGGCAGATGCCGGGAGGAACTGATGAGGATTTTTCAAATTTTGATACGGCACGGATTTTTCACTTTCGAAAAATCTCTGTCAAATGTTGCGATCTTCGGGATGGCATGCTCGATACAGGTCGCGGCAATCAGTGCATCGTTGGGGAGGAAGGCATAGTCCCGGGCAGTCTTTTCGATAAGTATGAGGTTCGACGTATCCGGTACGATTACAAGCCCCGAAAAAATTTCGTTTACGTTGCGGATAAATTCGTCGGCAAACCCGTAGCCGTTATCCCGGATATGTTTCTTGAGATCCGGTCCCGGTGATCCCGAATTCATCTTCTGCGATCAGCCTGAGCCCGACAAAGAAGGTTTCTTCATACACCGACATGCTTACAGCACAGGCGCCCGGGAACGATGAGAAAAAATCACGGGCTTTCTGTGTCGTATCGGTCTCGATAAGGAGCGGGATAATAAAAGAAGTATCTGGGAAGAGGTCCATGACTCATCCCGGAGAGCACTGATGCGATCCGATGTAAGTTTCTTCTTTAACCGGATAGGCTCAAAACTGAGCTTCTTTTCGATGGTCACCCGGATCCGCTCACCTTCTTTGAGTTGGATCTTTCCCACCGGTTTCTAGAACATTATCCTCATAGATGCATTCGATTGCCCTGACCATGCCGGTTCACCTAGTATACGTGGATCTTGGTGGCGAATTATAATAGCGTTTGTGTACAGGAACGAAACGGTTTCCGACCGGCCAGCCCTTCCCATTACATTATCCCTGTCCGATAATCCCCCGCTTTCGTAATTCAAAATAGCACCTCGCACACGCTTCCACATCAGCGCCGGCATTATGGCTGCCGGTGAATTCTTCCTGGAACAACTGCAGGTGCAGCTCGTTTAAGGTCGGCCACTTGTATCCCCTGCCGGATTTTGAAGGAAGTTTACACAGGGAGACAACCTGCGGGGTTTTCATGGTGCAAAATTTTTGTTTTTCCGCGAGATCTGTTTCGAGCCCGCACCGCAAAAATTCAGTCGTGACGATCGGCAGGTCAAAATCGAGATTATGGGCAACGACCGTTTCCGCTTTCTCTACATCGGCATTGAACTGCGGGAGCACCTTAAAGAGCGACACGCCTTCAGTTTTCGCCCGCTCGGTCGTGATCCCGTGAATCCGGGCAGAGTCCATGGGGATGGAAAAGTCCGTCGGGTAAATGATGAAACTGTTCCGGCTTTCACGGTTCCCGTCGCTGTCGTACAGCGACCATGCCAGCTGGACGACCCGGGGCCATTTTTCGACGGGGTCGTTTGTTGCGGAGTATTTTGGGAGGCCGGTGGTTTCGGTGTCGAGGAAGAGGA
>NZ_JBAVMX010000082.1:0-13518 GCF_049690535.1 Methanoregula sp.
CCTGTTTTACCTTGATTTTTAAGGGGCTGTATTTCATGTCCTCTATGTCGATTTCAAAAATCCCGACAACTTCCCTGATCTCGCTGATTTTCGTGTGCTTACGCTGTAAATCGGTTTCTGTCATTACTATCACCACAAGGGACTCTCTTGTTTTTCAAGTATAGAAGCTTTGCATGGATCCATACCGTTGAGGCAGCGAGACGGAGGGAACCGGGGGCGGGATTTTTTAGAAGGATGCTCGAAAAGGGGCTTTCTCTTCCCCCGGCGGGCACGGGAGCTGACCTGCAGGGGTCGTGACAGGTTCACGGTTGCTCTCTCATTTTTCTCTCCCGGACAACCACCTCCATCAACCGCCAACATATCAGGACCCGCATCTCCCCCGTTTTTTAAGGCTGCTTTTACGAGTACGTGCGTGGTATCGCCTCTTGGGTGCAACAGGTTCCGCACATCATACTATATCCTCGGGACACCTCATTCTCATGTACACAAACGGTTTTGGGTATCCATACGATCGCGCCCGTTCCTTCATGATCGTGTGACTGCGATCCATAATCACCCCCGGAAAAACCCTTTTTGTAGTGTTGATTGATTAAAAAATCAGGGTTTGATATCGTTTACCCTGGAGAATTCAACGTATCAAGGAGTAAACAATGGCTAAAGAATTATTAAAATCGGTAGTTATGGGAACACGCTCCGGATATCTCATTCGGTGGACGTGTCCCGATTGTCATGCAGAAAATGCAATTGTAAACAGAACCGCCGGGGACATTTTCAAGGCAACCCGGGATTCCGCATGCCAGCGTTGCAAAAAACGCTTAGCCATTTCAACGCCCCGGTTTCACAGTTAACCGGAATTTCATTTTTATTTTTTAATTCGGTTGAACCCTTACAGTATCCGTCTTCGCATACATCCACTGTAACCTCCACCGTTAACCGCATTCAAAAAGGGTGTGCCTGATTTTTCTGGTAATTGGAAATAATGCATTGTTGACGGTGAATTTTGTTCAAAAGGTGGTTCCTGCCCAAGTCTTTTGCAGGTTGTCACTTTTCTTTGGAGTGCTAACGTTTGAGATCTGCCGACAACCTGACAGTACCGTCAGTTGTTTCCTTCAGAGCAGAGAATTTCTCCAGGATTCCTCTTTATAAGAGGTTAATGTGAATAGTATTTGTTAATTCATGGATTTTATTACCGGATATTTCGCCAATTGGAAAATGTTCGTTCTAAAAGTACTATTGGCAGCGGTTATTTTATTCCTCATTATTCCACAGCTTCGTTTTACAATCCTTCCATTCATGGGTTTTGATATCGGTATCTTCGTCGTTTTCCTTTCCGGGACGGTGTTTTTAGACTATTGCCAGTGGCATTTTGTACACACGCACCTTATGCAGGAATTGAATCGTCAAAACCGGACCCCTCCGTCGACATCAGGAAATGGGGGGTATGTTCCGGATTCCTGGAATGCCCGGGATACAACGGCAAACGGGCCCTTATCGGGGGAATCTCATACGGGAGGAGAGTTTTACGGCAATCGTATTCTCGTTACCTATGCCTCACTCCCCGGATCAACACCAGACATTGCCCGGGAGATTGGAAACGAACTGCGTTTGGCAGAATATACTGTTGATGTAGCTGATATGAAAAACGTGATCTCGCTGGAAACGTATTCTGCCATTATTATCGGAGTACCGATTTTTACCGGACCTGCAGGTTTAGGGGATATTGGGAATTTTACCAAAAAACGCTTTAGCGAACAACTCTCACACATGCCGGTTGCTCTTTTTGCTGTCGGTCCTGAGGGAATGAATGCTGACGTTGTGATGACAAACGTGAAACAGGCACTATCCCCAATCACTCCGGTGTCCACAATCCTGTTTACCGGTGCACCGGGTCAGAAAAAACTCATTTTTGCGATGCGTTTTGCAAAAAACAAAACCATTCCCACATCGGGTTTTCAGGACGGGGATACGATCAGGTCATGGGCGAGAAAGTTGCCGGAAATGTTGAATGTATGAGAATTAAGTGTCTTTGGACCGGGGGATTTTTTAGAAAACGCTCAAAAGGGGCTGGCGCCCCTTGCCGCGTGGGCTAGCCCCGAAATCATTTGTAGACTATAGTCAGCGATAGACATTAACCCGTTTTTATTCAACAATCCATTCAGGCACGAATGGAGAAAGAAGAGATTTTTGGCAAGATACTCCAAGAAGAGCGGAAAGCCAAGAAAATATCCCAAGAAAAACTCGCAAAACTCACCGGCCTCGATCGGACGTTCATTAGCCTTATCGAAAACGGTAAGCGAAGCCCAACATTCTCCACGATTTTGAAAATTTGCTCTGCTCTCGAAATTGATCCTTCTGAACTATTCTCGATTTACGAAAAGAAGGATCCGGATTACCACGTCAAGAAAGGAGGGAAATATGGAAAATAACGAAGATTCTCTACCTCTTCAACGACGAAGGCTAAAACTTCGGATTCCTCAAAACATTACCCGAGAACATATTATCCAAGCGATTGAAGAAATCAAAAAAGTACGATGGCCACCGAGGAATAACTCAACAACATACGATCTCTTTTACCAAGGCGAACGATATCCGCCAAAAATTGTCGTCATGTACGCGAACAAATATGCCAATGGTGAGTTGTTCGATGTATCCAAATTCTCCGGTGGGGAGGATACGACAAATAAATTTTTCAGAGCGAGAGGCTTTGACATAATTCCGAAAAAAGAAACTGTTTCTGAATTTCGGTATATCGATCCGAAGTTATCTGATGATCAATATCCTGTAAAAGAAAAAAGTAAACTCTACATCGAAAGGGATTATCGCATAAAGATCTGGAAAGACTTGCAATCTCTTGGTAATGCTCGAAATTTATTGCCTGAATTGTTACGGGAAAAATATCGAATTTATCGGGGAGCAGCAGGAATTTGGTGTGATAAAGAGAGAACCACCCCACTCTCTGAAGATGATTTTGGCATATCGGTTTCCGTGTTACACACCGGTAAATCATATCCTGATGATCTTACAGAAGATTACATTGTCTATCACTATCCAAAAACAAATCGTCCCACGAATACGGATCGTAATGAAATCGAAGCTACGAAAAATGCGAAGAGATTCAAAGTCCCCATTTTCATTATTTCACACTCGGAGAGAAATGACAAACTTCGGGATGTTCAGTTAGGATATGTGAATGATTGGAATGATGAAAATGAAACCTTCTTAATTGAGTTTTCTCCTCAGGGTGAAATGAAGAGTGCCCCCCCAATACAAACCGTGGATGAACAACCATTTGCCGTGTACCAGACAGATAGAAAATTGATAACAAGTAACTCAATACGTCGGGATACCAAATTTCGCTTTAAGGCTCTGAAACGTTACGGCTCGAAATGTGCTGTATGTTCGATAACGATTGATAATCTGTTGCAAGCTGCTCATGTCATTCCCAAAGAATCGAACCGTTCAACCGATGATGAGAGGAATGGTCTCATCCTCTGTCATAATCATCACGATGCATTTGATGACTTTTTATTCTGCATCCATCCAGAAACAAAGAAAATTGTGTATCGACCAACGGGACCCTCGAAGGAGGATCTCAAAATCGAAGCCGATACTCTTGTACCAAAACGGAATGCACCTCATATCGATGCTCTGCAGTGGCGATACAGAGAATTCATCAAAGAGATACGCGAACCCGTTGGGACTAAACCCACACCGCGTGAGGCAGCAGCCCCGTTGAGTGTTCTCTCCTTTATGATGCCTGAAACACGCCCGTAAAACCACCCGAATCCCTGACCCGAAAAATTGCACCATTATATTCGTCTATTTGCCAAAATTGAGATACCGGCATAATGACAAAAAAGGAAGCGTAATTGGACTGATTCAATAATACTGCTTGATGTATGCGTATGCTTTCCGGAATAATTCTTGATCTGTGTGGAGATTGTATTTCTTCAGAGTCTGGCGCAGGGTTTTCTGGATCTCCCGTTCCATCGCAATAGATTGTTTCCATTCCGGGAACCGAATCGCTTTTACAATCTCCCCATCGATATCGTTGACGACACGCTCCACGATGATAGGAGTTTTTTCCGTTTTTGCTTCATTGAAAAGTTCTGTAAGAGCAGCCTTGGCTTTCTTCCGTTCGTCTTCAGGTTCAACTTCCTTTTCTGCTTCAAGGACTTCCTTTGCAAGACTCAGGAGCCGTTTTAAGAATTCAAGACTGCTGAAGAAACCTTTCTCGTATTCCTCTTTGATCTTTTCCAGTTTTTCCCCAAGCCGGACAAATTTTGGATCCCCGAGATGCTTCTGGAGGCGACGGGTAATCTTGAACTCAATCTCCTTGCTCTTTTTCGGGTATTGTGATTCCACTAATCCCTTGAGCGTGTTTTCATCGAGGATTGAAATATCCAGATCGTCATGAATCGCTGCAAGGTGTGCATGCTCGTTCATGATGTCCAGCGTCTTTGCGCCGAGGACATGCCAGATAAGTTTTCCCCGCCCGCTTGTAGGTCTGACGGACATATAGACCTGGCCCAGCCAGCGGTACGTGTCCTTGAATTCTTCAAGACACGCATCCGGAGACAGGGCCTCCCAGAGCCGCGAGAGGTACGAGAAATCAGCAGCGAATTTGTCCTTTATCTCATTGTTTGGCAAATGTTCCTGTGCTGCCATCAGGCCTTCATATCCTGTGACGGATCGATCGATGCCGGGGAAATAGTCCAGACATTTTTTTACCGCGTCAGGTAACTTCTCCCGCAGTTCCGAAAGATTCCTGACGACCGTGAGCATTTCCCGTTCATCGAACATCAGGGACCGGCTCACCTTGTCAAACACCCCGATATAATCGACAATGAGCCCGTAGGATTTCCTCGGGTAGGGACGGTTCACCCGCGAGATTGCCTGAACGAGCGTATGATCCTTCATGAGTTTGTCGAGATACATGGTCTGGAGGATCGGTGCATCGAACCCGGCGAGGAGTTTGGAGGTGACGATCAGGATACTTAAGGGGTCGTTCTGGTCCCGGAACCGGTCGAGAATTTTTTCCTGGTTGTCCCGTGACCGGTCCCATTTCTTCTTCCACTCTTCCGGGTCGCCCGGCGCGACCGTCATGATAATATCCGACATCTCGGGATCGATCAGGGTATCCAGCGCATTCTTGTACTGGACGCAGGCGAACCGGTCATAACAGACAATTATTGCCTTGAAGCCGTTGGGGTAAACGTTCTGTTTATAGTGTTTTACGATGTGGGCTGCGATCTCCTTAACACGTTTTTCGCCGTGAACGAAATTGGATTTCCTGCCGGCGCGTTTGGCAAGTTCGTTCTTCTCGTCCGGTGTGAGCTGATCCGTGATCTCTGCAAACTCTTTATCGATGGATTCCTGATCGATATGATATTCCAGCAGGTGGGGCTCGAAGTGGAGGGGCAGGGTTGCCTTGTCCCGAATGGACTCCTCCAGCGTGTAACGGCTGAGGTATCCCTGCTTGTCCTCTTCCGCGCCAAATGCCCAGAACGTGTTCCGGTCGATCTTGTTGATGGGCGTTCCGGTCAGGCCGAACAGGAACGCATTGGGAAGGGCTTCCCGCATCTTCCGGCCGAGATCTCCTTCCTGTGTCCGGTGCGCTTCATCGACCATGACAATAATGTTGTCCCGGCTGTTGAGGACACCATCCGCTTCCGCGAACCGGAAGATGGTCGTGATGATGATTTTCCGGGTGTCCTGCGTGAGGAGGCGCTGGAGTTCTTCCCGGGTCGTGGCGGTAACGGTGTTTGGGATCTCTGTCGCGTTGAACGTCGCGGTGATCTGGGTATCGAGATCGATCCGGTCGACAACGATGATGACCGTGGGACTTTTCAGGAGCGGATCGACCCGGAGTTTCTGGGCAGCAAAAACCATGAGGAGCGATTTGCCGCTGCCCTGGAAGTGCCAGATGAGACCTTTCTTTGGCTGGCCGTTTCTCACCCGCTCGACAATCAGGTTGGTGGCGTCGTACTGCTGGTGCCGGCAGATGATCTTGATCTTCTGGTTCTTCTTGTTCGTTGCAAAGACGGTGAAATTCTTCACGATGTCGAGAATTACTGCGGGGGTGAGGAATGCCCGGATCGTGGACAGGATCGCAGAGAGATTCGGGGCATTTAACCTGATCTCCTCGCGCCACGGGGACCAGCTGTCGATGGGAATTCTCACCGCGCCATAGTAGAACGCTTTTCCTTCCGTTGCAAAAGAAAACGCATTTGGGACAAACAGTGCCGGGACGGATTTTTCATAGATTTCATTAATGTCATACGCGGCATCGAACCAGGTCTCGGACGGCCGGACCGGCGTCTTACATTCCCCAATGACGAGCGGGATGCCGTTTACGAGCAGGACGACATCCATCCGTTTATTGACCGAGCCGACAGAAAAAGAATATTCGGTCGTGACCGTGTATGAGTTATTCTCGGGATGATCGAAGTCGATGAGCCGGACCGGGACATGTTCGCCGTCTTTCCCAAACGGCATACTGTGTTCGCCGTTGAGCCATGCGGCAAACTTTTCATTGGCCCGCACGAGGCCTTCGCTCTGGACGGAGAGGAGGATTGCCCGGAGTTTGTAGAGGACCTGATCTGCGTTATCGGGATTTTTCGCGATCTCCGGGTTGATCTTTTTCAGGGCTTCAACAATGTATTGCTCAACGAAGACATCTGTCTCTTCCCGTGGCAGGTCGGTTCGTGAGACGTATTTCCAGCCGGTTTTTTTCAGGTAATCCCGGATTCCGTCGCGGACGGTGTTGGCTTCGTTAAAGGACATGAGGACAACTTCACGTTATAAGGACTGGATTATTTTGTCTGCATAGTCTATTGCATCTCTTGTATTGCTCTCGGAAAGTGTTGGACTGGGATTATCGTAATCGCTGTTATTCCTCCATTGACGTAACTGATCCAATTTCGTTGATATAGTACCTCGTCCATGTTTTGCTAAATTAATACGTAATAATTCATGATCTTTCGGTTTTTTTGTTGGGATAAACCCATAATTAATTTCTGCAAAATCACGAGAATGGCAAAAGGCTGCATAATACGCTCTACTTATTGCACATCTGAATGATGCATCAGTGGGTAAGACCGATGTTTTACCGGATTGATGGAGAGATTTTGCTACGATAAGGAAATCTGCCCATTGAAATGTCATTTCACTCACGGGGCCGCTGGAAATCTGTAGTTACAAGAAGATAACCCTGATCAATATCCAGCACATTCATGTATTCTTCACAAATGGCATCGATTTTTTTGATGATATTTGGTTCATATGGGTTTTGACGAACATATATCGTAAGATACTCATCATCGATCTCCGGATCCGAATAAAGCTCAAGACTGATCTCAGCACTATGGCCAAACTTCTCTTGTGTGAGAACACACCCAAGCAGTACAACATCGAAAATATTCCGATGTTTTATGAGATAACTGATCACTTTAGCCGGTTCTGGGAATTTAAAATCCAGATGTTTTTTAAGAGCGAGAAGTGTGCTTTCAATGGTAGATGAATTTGACGTAAAATCTTCAAGATAACGCTGTTGTATAATTGCTTGAGAAACGGATGATTCGACAAATGTTTCTTCGAGAAGGATAGCAAGACGTTCTTTCAGTCTTTCCTTCCATGCAAGAGTGTCATAATCTTGGCAATCCTCCCACACCCAGGTTTTTCTAAATTCTCCATAGGTAGTGATTCCGGAATTGAATTCCATTTTATTCGATTCTCCCAAATATGTCTCCCAATTTTTCAGTTATACATCCTTTAAATAGTGTATCAATTTCTTGGTGCGCTTCTTCAATCCATGTGGGAACGTCTAGAGGTGTAATTGAACGTTTTTTTGCTAGGAAATATTCCGTTGTGAGAAGAAACGCTGAAGTCTTTTTATCCTCGGGCATTGCTGTTGTTAATTGAAGCTTGCATATGTCTCGATCTTTGTTGTATGGAATTTCACAACCCACAAGGAAATTCGCATAGCTTTGGGGCAATCCCGCTCCAAGACGAGGTAAGAAATTAAAATATTCTTCCATCTCTATTTGAGATCCAGGGATTTCAATTTTATCGACGTAAACCAATGCCACTCGATCTATTCCTTTAACCTCTGTAATCCCCCTAAATGTATCATATGTTTTGCGTATTCTTGGTTGAAAGTGTTCCCAGCCAGGATAGGGTTTCAAACAGTTGACTGAGAGCACATTTTCTCCAAGTTGAATAAGCGAAAGTCGATTTTCTGTTAAAAAAACCGCTCGCTGTGATGGAATGACTCTATGTCGGATTCCCTTCTGGTCTGCTTTTACCTGAAGTTCCTGACCAATCCTACTTTCTTTGAGTGGGTACTCACCATTTAATTTTTCAAACAGTAAGCCGGGGATCGTTGGATCCCATTTTGTTTCTTTTGAAAAGCGGAATTCACAGATAGCTTCAACGATTGGCGGGTTCTTAAATTTCATATTTATAGTGTCCCCCATCCAATGAGTTCTCATGTGAGAAGATTGTGATTATGTTTGATTATAGTTATATAATATTATAAATCCCTATCGGTTTTCTTCAGACGATACAATAACCTCTTGCTATTTCTTTTTCGTTGGCCATTATACTGTAAAAACTACCCTGTGGGCACCAGCATCTCATTAATCATCTTCATCTTCATCGCCTTCGCCGCAACGACATTCGCACGGGCAGCGGCAATCGTCTCATCGCAGCGGGTGAGGATGGCGACGATTTGGTGTTGTTCGGGGAGTGGCGGTAAAGTAACAGTTAAATCGCTAATAATGTCAGTTGTTAAATTTATGAAGGCACAGCCGTGTGTCGCAATCTGTTCCATCGTTTTTTGGTAATATAAAAACCAATAATACAAAAATTCCGGATTCGAAGATTCCTTAATAATATTCTGCAATGCTAAAAAACCATCATGGATACATGCATCATGAGATAATAATCCCGGCAAACCGACGCTATCTTTTCCACCACTGCAAATAATTACTAAAGATCCCTCTCTCAAAAATCTGCTGAGTTTCGCACCTTCTTCGGTGAGTGAGTCAATTCTTGCGTGAACCCACTTGCCATCCCTTGTTACATCTTCAGTCATCAATCTCGGAACTGAACCATTATAATATCGTAAATCACCTTTTGGTCGTGGGCTAGCACCACGAATTACTGATGCAAAATCTTTTACTTTTTGGATCTTCCATGCTACCGGAACTTTTCCAATCCATTTAATTTCTTTAAATTCCGTATGTCCTATACCCTTGCTGAACAACTCCAACATCAGCACTTGCTTCGCCCGCTCCGCCGCCGTCACGAACCGCTCGCCTTTCACGATACAGTCTTCAGCCGCCCAGAGCGTTGTTGCGATACGGCGCTGCTCGTCCATTGACGGAAGAAGGAATGAGTACTCAGCCAGATCACGCCACTTCGCCCGCTTCGACATCGTGCCGGAGGCGTGGGCGATTGTGTAATCCCAGAAAGAATTGGAGTTGAGAATAATCGGGAGGAGGCCTTCTGCGATTGTTCCGGATTTCTCGCGTACGACATAGGCATCCCCGGAACAAACGCCATCGAACTCTGCCTTGGATGCTCGTTTGAGGTACGCATTCCTTCGCCCGATCAGGATATCGCCGCTCTTGAAAAGTTTCATCGCGGAGAGTAAGTCGGCCGTGCTGCCCCATCTGCGGATAGTGAGTTCACCGCTGTCGAGATGATCGAGGCCGACGAACCGGTCGTAACCGGCTTTTGAGGGATCATCAACCCGATCGGATATTTCCTCGGCAACATCGCCGAGTTTAAAGGACTTCCACCCGTCAGGCACGGACTCACTCATGGAAGCCCACCTCCCCAAGTGAAGAGACCAGATCCGCATACGTTTTTTTGAAGGTCTTGTTGGTGACTTCCCAGTTCTCGATACATTCGTCCAGTGTCTCGCATTCTGTGCGGGTTTGTCCGGTGGCTGACCGGACGTACATCTGGACACTCAGGTTCGCATTGTTGGTCTGGATTTCTGCGTTCGTCACAACTTTCGCGAATTCTTCAATGTCCTTGAAAGATTGGTATGCCTCAACGATCTTTTTCCGGTGGTGATCCTCAAGGAAACTTTGGGACTTTTCAATGGTGACTTCCTTTGAAGCATCAATGAACAGGATCTTCCCTTTCCGCTCTGCCGGTTTATTCATCCGGCATATGACGACGCAGGAATACATCGGGGAGTTATAGAATAATTTTGGCCCGAGCCCGAGCACGCATTCGATGACATCCGCATCGATCATCTTTTTCCGGATGTCCAGCTCCGCATCCCGGAACAACACCCCGTGCGGGAACAGGATCGCACACCGCCCGGTCTTCTTGTTCATGCTTTTGATGATGTGCTGGAAGAATGCGTAATCGGCCCGGCCCTGCGGCGGCACGCCGTACATGTTCCGGCCATACTGATCCGCAGCGAACGCATCCCGGTTCCACTTCTTGATCGAGTACGGCGGATTCGCCAGCACCACATCGAACTGCCGGAGTTTGTCGTTTTTCAGGAACGCAGGGTTTGCGAGCGTATCGCCCCGCACGATCTCGAAGTCGTCGATGCCGTGCAGGAAGAGGTTCATCCGGGCAATTGAGGACGTGATCAGGTTGATGTCCTGGCCGTAGAGTTTCAGGCTCCGGTACTCCTTGCCCTGCTCCTTGAGCTGGAGCGCCGCGACAAGGAGCATTCCGCCCGTCCCGCAGGTCGGGTCGTAGATCGACTCGCCTTCTTTCGGGTCGAGCATGAGTGTCATGAGCCTGACGAGTGTACGGTTGGTATAGAACTCCGCAGCCGTATGTCCCGAATCGTCCGCGAACTTCTTGATCAGGTACTCGTAGCCCTGCCCGAGCTCGTCCTGCGGCACATGGGAAAGCGAGAGCGTCTCGGACGAAAAATGCTCAATTAAGTCGCGGAGCGTTTCATCCGAGAGCCGGCTCTTGTTCGTCCACGGAGCATCGCCAAAGATCCCGGCCAGCCGTTCGGGATTGTTTTTCTCGATCGCCCGCATCGCGTTCTGGATCGCGACGCCGACATCCCCGGTCTTTTCCCGGACATCCTTCCAGTGGGCGCCCTTCGGGATCGTGAACCGGTGGTATTCTGAAAAATCCTCCCCGACCCCGGCGCCGTACTCCTTAACAACCTCCGCAGATTCCTCATCGAAGACATCGCAGACCCGTTTGTAGTAGAGCAGCGGGAAGATGAACTGCTTGTAGTCGCTCGCATCGATATACCCGCGCAGGCGCACCGCCGCGCCCCAGAAGTACCGTTCGAGATCCTGCTGCGAGATCGTTGCCGGCATCAGAGCGCCCCCGACTCGGATAACAACTGTTTCAGCCGGTTCTCGGCAGTCTCGCACTCCGCTGCCGCTTTCCTGAGATCAGCAAGTGCCTCTGCAACCGTTGTCGTATCCTCTTCGATGACCGGCTCCACATACAGAGAAATATTTAGGTTGTCGTCCTGCGAGCGGATATCGTCAAGCGTCGCAACCCGGGAAATGCCGGTCCGGGTTTCATTGGCCGCGTACCGGGAATAAATCTGATCGACATGTTCCGGCAGGAGTTCGTTCTGGTTCTTGCCTTTCTTGAACAGGCCTGACGCATCGATGAAGAGCACCCGGCCCTTGTGCGATGCATCTTTTTTACTCCGGAAGATGCAGATGCACGCAGCAAGCGTCGTGCCGTAGAACAGGTTCGGTGCAAGACCGATCACTGCTTCCAGCAGATCCGACTCAAGCAGTTTTGACCGGATCTTCCCCTCCGCCCCTTTACGGAACAGCGCACCCTGCGGGAGCACAATTGCCATCCTCCCGCCCGGCTTTGCCATCGAAGAGATCATGTGCTGAACCCAGGCATAATCGCCGTAACTTGCAGGAGGCATCCCGGCAAAGTTCCGGCCATAGGGATCCTTCTCCCAGACCTCTTCGCCCCATTTCTTCAGCGAGAATGGCGGGTTGGCGATCACGCAGTCAAATGTTTTGAGCGCGTCGCCTTCGAAGAACGACGGGTGGCGGAGCGTATCGGCACGAATGATGTGAAAATCCTCAAGCCCGTGAAGGATCAGGTTCATGCGTGCAATTGACGAGGTAGTGAGATTCTTTTCCTGCCCGTAAAGACCGAGCCGGCGGTATTCTCCCTTGTGCACCCGGACATAATTGAACGCCTCAAGCAGCATACCCCCGGTCCCGCATGCAGGATCGTAGACCGTCTCCGAGTCTTTCGGCTGAAGGATCAGGGTCATGAGCCGGATCACCGGGCGCGGTGTATAGAATTCCCCGGCTTTCTTGTTCGAGAGATCCGCGAACTTCTTGATCAGGTACTCGTATGCCTGGCCGGTAAGATCCGGCTCGACATTGCTGTTACAGAGATCGTGCTCGGAGAAATGTTCAATGAGATCGATGAGCAACTGATCGGAGAAGAGCTGTTTGTTTGTCCATTGCGCATCGCCGAAAATTTCCGCGAGTGTTCCCTCATTTGCTTTTTCGATGCAGCGCATGGCATGAGAAAGGGCCTGCCCGACATTCTCGGTTTTTCCCCTGACCTCACGCCAGTGGCACTCCGGGGGGATCATGAAATGAAAATTTTCCCGGAACTCCGCTTCCTCTTTGTTTCCATCGGCTTCCTTCAGCGCGATCTGGTACTCTTCATCATACACATCACAGATACGCTTGAAGAACAGCAACGGGAAAATGTAGGTCTTGTAATCGGCCTGATCCACCGGCCCGCGAAGGATATTTGCAGCACCAAAAAGCCAGTTTTCCAGCGTACCGAGAGATAATTTTTCCGGCTTCTCTCGGGAAATTTCTTTGGCCATTGAATTATTCTGACCGGTCTGTTGTGCGTGTAACGTGGATTTTCTCTCGGTCATTGGGTGCCTTCGGATGATTCAGATTGTATCTTATTGGGGGGTTGGTAATAAAAATTCTTTATTTTTACATTCATACATACCAATTTCAGCCATCGTTTCATTCTTAAAAGATTCCGGAACAGCGGCCACTCTACGAGATTTTCTGTCCGGACATTGATTGGGCGGTGCTATGATGTCCTTTGCCCGGTATTGCTTGAGTCATGTTGCATCAGGATCGGGCATCGGTCCCGATCACCCTGTAATACCTAAAAAAACGCCCGTAAAACCCTCCGATTCCCGCCCCCAGAAATCCACCCCATTAAAACCCCCCATTTGCCAAAATAAGCCCAAATTGAGCCCCATATAATGCCCAATAACAGGCCATATTCGCGTTCTGGCAGCGATCATTTTCACCATCAACAGAAAACCCATCCGACCCCGAAAACAGCCCTCCAAACGCGAATACGTGAACCGTTTATTTTGTCCGATTTCGAAAATAAGCCTGATTTGGGGTTATTTTGAATCGGAGCCCGATACGGGCTTCTTTTCGGGTGAGAGAGGGGCAATCGGGGACTGGATTGGGCCCGGATGGGGTGAGGTCTGCAAGGGAGTCCCACGGGGAAAACGGCTGGATCCGGGGTCAATCAAGGTCCAGCAGG
>NZ_JBAVMX010000083.1:0-47442 GCF_049690535.1 Methanoregula sp.
GAGATCAAGTGGGGCCAGGGAGCAAAATGCATCGGCGGCGAGATCAAAGTCCCCTCGCTCGAACGGGCCCTAGAACTCAAAAACCGGGGCTACATCGTTCTTCCCGATCCGACGTTAAAAGAAAACCAGGCTGCATTCAGAGCCGGTGCGATAAAGGAATTCGAACGCCACTCCCGCCTCGGTTTTGTCACAAAGGAAGGATTCATGGAAGAGATCGACCGGCTCCGCGGGATTGGGTTCAAACGCGTCACGTTAAAGACCGGCGCATACTCCATGGTCGAGCTCGCGATGGCACTGCGTTATAGTTCCGAGGCAAAGATCGATCTCCTCACCATTGACGGCGCTCCCGGGGGGACCGGCATGAGCCCGTGGCCGATGATGAACGAATGGGGCATCCCGACGTTTTACCTCCAGTCGCTCGCGTACGAATTCTGCCAGAAACTGGAGAAGAAAGGCATGAGGGTACCGGACCTCGCGATGGCCGGCGGGTTCTCGGATGAGCCCGGCGTCTTAAAGGCGCTTGCCATGGGCAGCCCGTACTTCAGGGCAGTCTGTATGGGCAGGGGACTGATGATCCCCGGCATGGTGGGCAAGAACATCGAAAAATGGCTGCAGGCCGGGGATTTGCCCAAGTCAGTCTCTAAATACGGTAGCACAATTGAGGAGATCTTTGTCTGCTACGAGGAACTCAAAGAAAAATACGGCCCGCGGATCAAGGAAATCCCGATGGGCGCCGTGGGCATCTATACCTATGCGCAGAAATTCAGGACAGGCCTCCAGCAGCTCATGGCGGGCAGCCGTAACTTCCGGCTCTCAACCCTGTCACGAAACGATCTCATGGCACTCACGGAGGACGCATCGGCAGTCTCGGGCATACCGTATGTCATGGAAGCACGGCATGATGAAGCCCTTGCCACATTGCTGGATTAGACCTGCCGTACACGGGTAAACGATCACTAGGAGGCAGGGAAAATCCGGGCCCTCATTCCCGGTCGTATCCTTATTTTTTTGACATATCCCTGATGCTGAATGTATTGAGTATCTCTAATGAGAGTTTGGTCCCAAGCGAGGGCTGAAGGAACTCGATCCACAAAAAGAAGCCCACCCGGGACGGGGTCGGCCGCTCGAACCGGAAGTGACCCTCCTTTGTCTGCACCATCTTGAGGTACTCCTTTTTCTGACGGGACCGGAGATAGATGATCAGTTCAAAACCGGGGAGATCGGTAGCGATGATCGCTTTTGAGAAATACTGGTAAAACTCCGCGTATTCAATACGTTTACCCTTGACCACGAGGCCGTATTGGTCGCAGACTGCCTTTATGGCATGCGGGTAGAGCGCACCGTACAGGATCTTTTTTACGAGCGCTTCCTGTTCGGTTGCAGGCTCCGCATTCTTCCTTCCCCGGCCATGCGTGATCTCGGAAAAGATCCGGTTCCTGAATTCGTCATGGTAGAGCCGGTAGTCAATCGGGTGTTTGACCGGAATATCGGTGGCACGGATCAGCTTGGGGTGGTTGGTGGGTTTTGTGTACAGGATCCGGGGCCGGTAATGCTTGACAAGCGCCTTGATCTGCTCGCAGGAACTGGTGTGGATAATGGCATTATCCGGATCCTTTGCGAGCCTTTTTACAACAGAATAGTTTGAGATATCAAATGAGGAGATAAGAAGGAATGAGACATGCTCCTGGCCGTACAGGTACCCGAGCAGCCGTTTCTTGAACGCAATCTCGATCTCGAATTCCTTTAAGTCTGCCGGGGATGTCACCACCTCGCCGAATGCGACGTGCTCCTGTGCATCTACGAGGATCAGATCAAATTCGGCAAGGTCCTGCCCGTTTCCCCGGAACGTGATGTCCCCGTACTTCGAGTAAAAGATCCCGTTCTGGCCGAGACATGCCTGATCACCGGCGCGTGGTGCATCTGCCCCTTTGCGGGCGATGTACCTGATGCAGTCGGATTTCTGGGAGATCTCAAGGAACATCTCGTAGACAATTGCTTCGAACCAGCGCCCTTCGGCAGTGCGCATGGGCTCAATATCGGGGGAAAAGAGTTTTTTGCGCTCTGTTGTGTTCATGTGTCGCGTGGCGTTGAGCGCTATCGCCGCGGTGGGTTTAAAATTTTTAAAATTTGAATTCAGCCACGGAATCATGATTGCTTACTGTAGTTTTTTGAGCGGCATGGTAAATAAGAATCTGCTTTTGGGTACCCCGACCGACCCGGGCAGCTGATGGCCGGGGCTAAGTATATACATACGAGGAATATATTTCCACCATATCCTCCGGTTTTACCAGAACTGCGGGATACCATTAGGGAGGGGGTAAACATCGATGATGACAAACAGTATGAATACTGGCAGTGAGCCGCTGCCGCGGTACGCCATGCCGGATGGATCAGAACAGGAATACGAGGTGATCCTCGAACAGATCCAGTACCATCGTAAATCGATGATCGGTTCAGCGTTTTTTTACATCCGTACCGGGGCGGCAGAAGAATTCTGCCTGTGCAGGATCATTCCCGGCGGAGGAAAGATCTTTTTCCATGAGATTGTCGATCACCGGAATTACGGGATCTCAGATGAGGATATGCAGGATGCAGTAAAATACGACACCGGCATCTTTACCCTGCCGGGGCATATTCACATCTCACCGCACATCGAAAAAAAACTCCGTGCGCTTCTGGACGCGGAATAAAAAAAATACGGCCCAAAATTTTTGGCCGTAAAAGATTTGTGGCTGGTTGAAACGTTTTTAAACAGGAGCGGGAGGTGGAGGGTCCCGCTATCCTGAAGTTTCGATTTCTGCATCTGTTGGACGGTAAATTTGCGGTTTTTTTGGTGTTTATGACTCCACATCACCGGTCCTGATCCGTATGGATTTCTCGACCGGCAGGATAAAGATCTTTCCGTCGCCGATCTTTCCGGTCCGTGCGGACCCGGTCAGGGTCGCGATCAGATCGTCAACATCCTTGTCGGGAATAACGATCTCAAGTTTGACTTTTGGCAGGAGGTCGACGGTCATCTTGCCGCCGCGGTACTCAAGGGAGATTCCCTTCTGTGCACCCCGGCCTTTGACCTCGCTTATGGTCATGCCGACATAGCCTTTGTCTTCAAGCGCTTTTTTCACGAACTCAAATCGTTCGGGTTTGATGACTGCAATTATCATTTTCATGGTAATCACCCTGTTTTCCCCTAGGCTCGTTCCCCGTGCTGGGAGATATCGAGCCCGACGTATTCTTCTTCTTCAGTCACACGCAGTCCGATGGTTTTGTCTACGATGATGGCCAGGATATACGTGACCACAAATGCGTAGATGACTGCCGACCCTGCGCCGACAATCTGGGCGATGAACTGGTGGACGTTGCCCTCCAGGAGACCCGAGGCACCGTTGACCGCTGCGGATGCAAAGATACCGGTTGCGAGTGCACCCCACAGGCCGCCCATACCGTGGACTGCCCATGCGTCAAGACTTTCATCGATACCTTTGCTCTGCCTCCAGAGCATGATCCCGTAGCACATGACACCGGCGACTGCACCAATCACGATCGAAGACATCGGAGTTACGTAACCAGCTGCCGGCGTGATGGCGACAAGTCCTGCCACAGCACCACTGATGAAACCAAGCGAGCTCGGTTTGCCGCCGTGTGCCCATGAGACGAGGAGCCATGTCATTGCCGCGGCTGCTGTCGCCGTGTTGGTGGTGACAAAGGCGTTAACCGCAAGGCCGTTTGCTGCAACGGCACTTCCAGCGTTAAACCCGAACCAGCCGAACCAGAGGAGCACGGCACCAAGGATCGACCACGGGATATTGGCCGGTTCCATTGCGTACTTACCATACCCGACGCGTTTCCCTATCACAATCGCCAGTGCTAGAGCTGCAAACCCTGAACTGATGTGCACGACTGTGCCGCCCGCGAAATCGATCGAGCCGAACTGTGCAGTCCAGCCGCCGCCCCATACCCAGTGGGCAAGCGGATCATACACAATCGTGGTCCAGAGCAGTGCAAAGACAAGGTATGCACTGAACTTGATACGCTCGGCAAAACCGGACGTGACGATTGCCATGGTAACGGTCGCAAACACGAGCTGGAATACCATGTACAACATTCCCGGGATAATTGTACTGTACGGGCCGGGGTCCGTCATACTCACGCCGTTTAAGCCCAGGTACTGCAGGTTGCCGACAAAGCCACCCACATCAGGGCCGAATGCAAGACTGTACCCGATCAGCACCCACTGGATGCTCACGAGGGCAAAGGCCACAAACGAGAGCGTGATCATGTCAATGAAGTTTTTCTTCCGTACAAGACCGCCATAGAAGAACCCGACTCCCGGCGTCATGATCATGACAAGGGCCGTTGAGGCGAGTACCCATGCAATTGCTCCAGAATCCATAACCATTTAATTCACCTGTAAGATCAAATCTGCTTTTATGACGGAGCCCATATACTTTTTTGGTTATACGGGCAGACACAGGATCTTTCCCCCGGAACGGTAGCGTTCATGAAAGACCAGTAAGCTGTTCCGGAGAGAAAGTCCGGTTGCCGGTTTGTGAACTGGTTTTTCTGCATCATACGGGTTTCGAGGTCCTGAATTAACCAATTTGTACACTGAAATTGTAGGAAGGAAGTTCTATTCCTACATATATAAATTTTATCATTTTGTCACTACCTACCTTACAATCAGAACGAGTATATTTTACCGATTACCTGACAGGAAAAAACGCGGTATATTACCTGAACCGGACCGTTACAGGGATCAGATACTCCCGAAAAAAAGTATAAAAAAAGGAAATATGCAGGATCACTTATGCCCGTTCACCATGATGGCAGATGTCGAGGCCAACGTACTCTTCGTCAGGAGTCACCCGCAGACCGATAACCCTGTCGATGATCCATGCGATGATAAAGGTCATCACGAACGCGTAGATCACCGCTGCAAACGCACCCACCGTATTTGCCATCAGCTGGTGGACATTACCTTCGAAGAAGCCGGAGAAGCCGGCGACTGCGGCAGCGGCAAAGAGACCGGTCGCGATCGTTCCCCAGACCCCGCCCATGCCGTGGATCGCCCACGCGTCCAGGCTCTCATCGAGCCGTTTGCTGATCCGAAGAAGCATCATGGCAAAGCAGAGTACTCCAGCGACCGCTCCGATAAGAATTGCCACCAGCGGGCTCACAAAGCCGGCAGCCGGCGTGATCGCCACCATCCCAGCAATTGCACCGCTTACCATGCCAAGTGAACTGGGCTTGCCGTGGTACCAGCTTGCGAACATCCATGCGAGTGCACCGGCGGCAGCGGCAGTATTCGTGTTCACAAAGGCGGTGACTGCACTGCCGTTAACTGCAAGGGCACTTCCCGCATTAAACCCGAACCAGCCGAACCAGAGCAGGGCCGCACCAAGGAGCGCAACCGGGATGTTGTGCGGCTCCATCGAGTACTCGCCAAACCCGGCCCGTTTCCCTATCACAAGCGCCAGCGCAAGTGCGGCAAATCCCGAGCAGATCTCCACAACCGTCCCTCCCGCAAAATCGATCATTCCCATCTGCTGCGCCCAGCCACCGCCCCATGCCCAGTGTGCAAGCGGGCAGTACACAACGGTCAGCCAGATGAGGGCAAACACGATAAAGGACGTCAGCTTGACCCTCTCTGCGACTGCAGAAGTAACGATGGTGAGCGTAACTGAGGCAAAGAAGAGCTGGAAGACCATGTAGACCAGCGGAGGGTAGGCTGCAGTGCCTGCATTCGCACTCACCCCGTTCAGGCCCAGGTACTGCAGATTGCCGATAACCCCGCCCACATCAGGGCCGAATGCAAGCGAGTACCCGACAACGATCCACTGGATGCTCGTGAGCGCCAGCACCAGAAACGAGAGCGCAATCATCGAGATAAAATTCTTCTTCCGTACAAGTCCGCCATAAAAGAACCCGACTCCCGGGGTCATCAGCATGACCAGAAGCGCCGAGACCATGAGCCAAGTTGTAACACCGGTATCCAGAGCCATAATTTTCTCCTGTAACTGAATAGATGTAACTATTGTGTCCGCCGCCACTCTGACGCCGGGAGGGTGCAAGTGATCCTGCCCGCAGGTTAACGGGCAGACGCACCTATCCGGCGGGTTTCTTTGCCGGAATACCCTCAGCTAGTGTCAGAGCGACGTTAAGGTCAGTTACCGGATAAAAAGTCCAGTCTGAACCAGATTGTGATAAAAAATTTAAAAGATTAGTAGGTAGCGAGGTACCGCTCGAGTTCCCACGGGTGAACCGTGAGGCGGAACGCGTCGGTCTCTGCTTCTGCAATGTTTGTCAGGGTTTCGAGAATGTGCGGACCGAGCGCGTCGCAGAGCACCTGATCTTTTAACAGGTACTGGTGCGCTTCTGCAAGGCTGCCAGGCAGCATATCGATCTTCATCTTCTTGCGCTCTTTTGCGCTCAGGTGATAGATGTTGACATTGGTGGAGTCCGGCGGCATGATCTTGTTTTTCACACCATCAAGACCGGCAGCGAGCATGCAGGCGAACGTGAGGTACGGGTTGCACATCGGGTCAGGGCTGCGGAACTCGGCACGGGTGCTGTTGCCCCGGGCAGCCGGTACCCGGATGAGAGCGGACCGGTTCGTGGTGCTCCACGAGATGTAGCAGGGAGCCTCGTAGCCGGGGACGAGACGCTTGTAGGAGTTGATCGTCGGGTTTGCAACCCGGGTGATCGCCTTTGCGTGCTTTAAGAGACCGCCGATGTAGTAGAGTGCGGTGTCGGAGAGGCCGTCTTTTGCATTTGCATCGAAGAATGCATTCTTGCCGTTCTTTGCAAGCGATCCGTGGGTGTGCATGCCGCTCCCGTTGATACCGGCGAGAGGCTTTGCCATGAAGGATGCGTGCAGGCCGTACTTGAGCGCAATGGCCTTGGTCGCAAACTTAAAGGTCATGACCCGGTCTGCGGTCGTGACTGCATCCGCGTACTTGAAATCGATCTCGTGCTGGCTTGCAGCGACTTCGTGGTGGGACATCTCGATCTCAAAGCCCATGCTCGTAAGCGAGAGCACAATCTCACGGCGCACGTCTTCTGCCTTGTCCTGGGGGGCCAGATCGAAATAACAACCCTGGTCCACGAACTGCGTGGTCGGCTTGCCGTCAACGAGGTTGAAGAGGAAAAATTCGAGCTCGGGGCCGGTGTTGAAGGTATATCCCATCTTTGCCGCTTCGGCCATGACCTTCTTTAACACATACCGGGGGTCGCCTTCAAAGGGCTTGTTCCCGTAGGTGTACACATCGCTCATGAACCGGGCAACCTTTCCTTCCTGGGGCCGCCAGGGCAGGACCGCATACGATGCCGGGTCTGCCTTCAGGAGCATATCTGACTCTTCAATCCGGGTAAACCCTTCAATGGAGGATCCATCGAACCAGGTACCTTCGGTCAAGGATTTCTCGGCCTGGGCAGCCGGGATCGCGGCATTCTTTGGCATGCCGGGCACATCGGTAAACTGGAGCCGGATAAATTTTACGTTATCGGCCTCAATTTTCTTGAGCAACTTGGATACGTCCGCTGACATAATGGAATTAAGTTTCCAACCAATTACATTTATATTTTCTGAACTAACTCTTGTGAGGAGAATGCTTACATTCAATTCGGAGAACGCTTCAGTACTATACGTTTCAATTTCCCGCTGGCGCGAAAGGGCCAGCCGGGACCTGACAACACATCCTAAATCAGACCTCCCGATTGTGATAAAAAATGTGCGGAATTATTGGTGTCATTGACAAACGCCGCCAGTGTATGGACGGCAGCAGTATACGCAAATCGCTTGCGATGATGGACGAGCGGGGAAACGGCGAGGGCGCCGGGTACGCAGCGTACGGCATTTACCCGGAATTTAAGGACGCATATGCCCTCCACGTTTTCTTTGACAATGTCAAAGAGAACAAGCCGGCCCTCGTGAAGGAACTCGAGGCAAAGGGAACGATCGTCCATGATGAAGAGATCCCCACCTTTGAGGCAGGGATAAAAAAAGTCCACACACCCTGGCGTTTTTTTTTCACACCGGATACCAGCAACACCCAGAAACCCGGCACGACTGCGGATGATATTGTCACCGATCTGGTCATGCAGGTAAATACCGCACACAAGGGCAGCCTGATCTTCTCCTCGGGAAAGAATATGGGAGTGTTCAAGGCATCGGGATGGCCGGAGCAGGTCGCCGATCTGTACCGGATCCAGGACTACAAGGGATATCTCTGGCTTGCTCACAACCGGTACCCTACGAACACGGCAGGCTGGTGGGGCGGGGCACATCCGTTCAACCTCCTTGACTGGAGCGTCGTCCACAACGGGGAGATCACCTCGTACGGGACCAACCGGCGCTACATCGAGAGTTACGGATACGAGTGCACGATGTACACCGACACGGAAGTCGTCGCCTACCTTATCGACCTGCTGGTCAGAAAACACGGACTTTCCGAAAAAATGGCGGTGCGTGCCCTTGCCCCGCCGTTCTGGGACGAGATCGATGAGATGCCCGAAAAAGAGCAGGAGCTCAACCGGGCTCTTCGGCTTACGTACGGCCCGGCGCTCATGAACGGCCCATTTGCCATCTGTGTCGCAACCCCGGACAGCCTCATGGGATTTACCGACCGGATCAAACTGCGCCCGCTTGTTACCGGCGAACACAAGGACCGGCTCTATATCTCAAGCGAAGAGGCGGCAATCCGGCGCATCGAGCCGGCAATCGAGGATGTCCGCATGCCAAAAGCCGGCGAGCCGGTGATCGGGAGGGTCATCGCATGAGCATCGGCAGTATCCCGCTCCGGTTCAAAGTGGAACTCGACACCGAGCGCTGCATGAACTGCGGTCGCTGTATCGAGAACTGCTCGTATGGCGTATTCCGGAGAGAGGACAACAAAATCGTTGTCAACTCCAGGAACTGCGTTGCCTGCCACCGCTGCCTTGCGTTCTGTCCCCGCGACGCGATCGATATCTACGAGAAACCCACGGATTACCGGAGCCACCCGGTCTGGACACGCGAGATCCGCGAGGCGGTCTTTAACCAGGCAAAGACCGGCAAGATCATCGTCGCCGGAATGGGTAACGTCCTCCCCTACCCGATGATCTTCGACCGGCTCGTCCTTGATGCCTGCCAGGTCACGAACCCCTCGATCGATCCGCTTCGGGAACCCATGGAGCTGCGGACGTATATCGGGAAAAAGCCCGCGGCACTTTCCGTTAAGGAGCACAAGAACGGCGACACGGAGCTCCTTACCAAGCTCGCCCCGAACCTGAAAATCGAAACCCCGATCATGATCGGCCACATGAGTTACGGTGCGATCAGCCTCAATGCCCAGACTGCTCTTGCAAAGGCCGTCACAAAAATGGGGACGTTCATGGGCACCGGGGAAGGCGGGCTCCACGAGTCGCTCTACCCGTACCAGAGCCACATGATCGTGCAGGTCGCTTCAGGCCGGTTCGGGGTCGACATTAACTACCTTGAACGAGGAGCGGCAATCGAGATCAAGATCGGGCAGGGGGCAAAACCCGGTATCGGTGGGCACCTGCCGGGCGAGAAAGTCTGCGCAGAGGTGTCCTGCACCCGGATGATCCCCGAGGGCAGCGATGCGATCAGTCCGGCACCGCACCACGATATCTACAGTATCGAGGACCTAAAGCAGCTCGTGCACAGCCTCAAGGAGGCGACCGAGTGGAAGAAACCGGTCTTTGTGAAGATCGCAGCGGTGCACAACTCGGCTGCGATCGCGGCCGGTATCGCACGCTCGGGTGCCGACGCCGTGGTCATCGACGGATTCCGCGGCGGGACGGGAGCGGCTCCCCGGGTCTTCCGCGACCATGTGGGCATCCCGGTCGAGGCGGCAGTCGCAAGCGTCGATGAAAAACTCCGCAAGCAGGGAATCAGGAACGAAGTATCGATCATCGCAAGCGGCGGGATCCGGCAGAGTGCTGATATCGCGAAGATCATCTGCCTTGGCGCCGATGCAGTCTACATCGGGACATCTGCCCTTGTTGCCATGGGCTGCCGGGTCTGCGGCACCTGTAACCGTGGCACCTGTGCCTGGGGGATCGCAACCCAGAGACCGGAACTGACAAAACGGCTTGACCCGGAGACAAACGCGGTGCAGGTCGCAAACCTCATCCACGCATGGACCGACGAGATCGCGGAGCTCATGGGAGCGGCCGGCATCAACAGCATCGAGAGCCTGCGGGGCAACCGCGACCGGCTCCGGGGCTATATGCTGGACGAAGGCCTGCTCAAAGTGCTTGATGTAAAGACCGTGGGGGCGTGAAACCGATGGCAGTACTTCGCATCGATGCACAAGACCTGCACTACACCCCCCTTAACCAGCAGATCAGGAAAGCCATCTGTGACGGCACAAAAGAGATCGTGATCGACAACGTGCTCGGCCAGCGGTTTATCGGCGACGGGCTCCGGGGCGATGACGTGACGATCACGGTAAACGGCGTCCCGGGCGGCGACCTCGCGATGTTCATGAGCGGCCCGACCGTGATCGTCCACGGGAACGCGGACCATGCACCGGGCAACACGATGAACCAGGGAAAAGTGATCATCCACGGGAGTGCCGGGGATGCGACCGCCCATTCCATGCGGGGCGGCCGGGTCTATGTCCGGGACGATATCGGGTACCGCGGCGGCATCCACATGAAACAGTACATGGAGAAGCGCCCGATCCTTGTGGTCGGCGGTTCCGCCCGTGCGTTCCTCGGCGAGTACATGGCAGGGGGCCTCTTAATTGTCCTTGGCATGAACGGGCAGGTGCCGGTCGCTGAACGCGGTGTCGGGAGCGGTATCCACGGCGGCGAGATCTTTGTCCGGGGAAAGGTTGAAGATAAATACCTCGGCGTCGGCGCAAAGCAGCTGCCGGCGACTGTCGAACAGATGGAGATGGTACACCCCATCATAGAGGATTTTGCAAAAGCGTTCGGGATCGATGCGGAGCCCCTGATTTCCGCACATTACTCCCGGATTGCCGCGTCGAGCGCACGACCGTTTGCAAGCAAGTATACACCGGAGTGATGGAGATGGCAGAAAAAAGTTATCTCGATTTGAAAAGCGAGGTCTGGGATACAAAGAAATGCTCGGGATGCGGCGCGTGTGTCGCAGTCTGCCCGGCCGACGCCCTCTCCTTTGCTGAAGGGGAAATGATCGTAAGCCCGAAGAGCAACGGCTACTGCAAACAGGCGACCGACAGCGTACCCTGCGGGGCGTGTTATGCCGTCTGTCCCCGGACCGGCGACCAGCCAAAAGAGACGCTCGGCACATTCCTCGAACTGCTCTCTACAAAAGCGGTCTTTGAGATCCCGCACCGGCAGAGCGGCGGGGCAGTCACGGCAATTCTTGCAAATGCCCTTGACGAGGGCCTGATCGATGCCGTGGTCACCGTGACCGAAGATCCCTGGACACTCAGGCCGTCTTCAGCTGTCATAACAAAATCAGATGTCCTCATCCGGGAAGCCGGCAGCCGGTACAGCTGGTGGGTGCCGCTCCTTGCAGCGCTCAAGGAAGCCGCAATCACGCGCAAGTATACGAAGATCGCAGTGATTGGTGTCCCCTGCGCTGTGCAGGCCGCAGCCCGGATCCGGGCAAGCGAGAACGATCTCCTCCGCCCGTACGCACAATCGATCCGGCTTGTGATCGGGCTTTTCTGCACAGAGACCTTCGATTACGCTGCTCTTGTTCACGGCAAGCTGGAAACGAAATACAAACTCGCACCGCACGAGATAAAAAAATTGGACGTGAAAGGCAAGCTCGATATCTTAAAGCAGGACAACACGCACCTTTCCGTACCTCTTGCAGAGCTTGAGGATACGATCCGGCCGGGCTGCCGGATCTGCACGGACTTCTCATCGCTCTGTGCCGATCTCTCGGCCGGCGCAGTCGGGAGCCCGGCAGGTTTTACAACGCTTGTTATCCGGAACGAGACCGGCAAAGGGTTTGTGGAGAGCGCCATCCGAAACCACAAACTGGTGACTGAAAAAAGTGTTGATACCGCTGCGATCGAGAAGCTGGCGGGATCCAAGATCAGGAAAAATTCCCGGTAAACATTTTTTTCCCGCACGGCTTTTGTATTCCCTGCCGCGCCGGACACTCCGGTCTCCTCTCTTGGTTTTTGTTTTTCAAGAATGGTTTTAAGTGCGGCCTTCCTCATTGTACATTACCAGATATTCTCCGGAAAATGTATGTGTTAACATCGTACGCGATCCGGAAAAAAAGGTGAATACCATGAAGATGATAAAGGCGATGATACGGCCCGAGAAGTTCGAGGACGTCAAGGGTGCGCTGGACGCAGAAGGATTAGGATCGATGACGATATTCGATGTCGAGGGGCGGGGAGTCCAGAAGGGCATCAAGCAGCAGTACCGCGGCGCCGAGTACATCGTCGACCTGATCCCCAAGCGCGAACTGGAAATTGTCGTTGCCGATGATGTGGCGGAGAAGGTGATCGAGATTATCAGGAAGGCTGCATATACCGGCAAAATAGGCGACGGCCAGATCTTCGTTTTGCCGGTCGAGGACTCGATCCGGGTCAGGACCGGGGAACGAGGATCGAAAGGGATCTAAAAAACCGGTGCATGGTGTCGTACCGGGGCCCGATCCAATCCGGGCCTGATTTAGTCGTTTTTTCTGTGAGTGTCATTACAGACTTACATTAATCCGGGCTCAATCCGAGCCCCGATTACCCTTTTCCCATCCCAAAAGAAGCCCATATCGGGCTCCGTTTAAAAATAACCTCAAATCAGGCTTATTTTCGGAAACGGACGAAATAAAACAGACTCGATAATGCGGTTTTTTGGGCAAATCTCAGGTGAAATTATCACTTGGACGATCCGGAAAATGATCGCTGCCAGAACGCGAATATGGCCCGCTAAAGGGCATTATATGGGGCCAGATTTGGGCGGATTTTGGCGAAAAACGGCTTTAAATGGGTTGGATTTTCAGGATTGAAAATCGGACGGTTTTACGGGAGTTTTTCTCATCTCAATCAGAGCAGGACTACCAAAACGATCGTTATTGTATTACGTTCCAGGGGTTTGATCTTAGTATCAGGAAATGCAACAGTGTTGTAAAATTTATTTCGGGACTTTCTGGATCATCTGCACATCCTGAACCATAACCAGCCCGTCCTCGATCATTGTCTCGACTTCAGGGAGAACGGCCATAATTTTTTCTTTGGTGTCGATCACATCGATGATGACCGGCAGGTCAAGGGAGAACTGCAGGACATCGACCGTCCGGAGTTTGTTTTCATGGCCAAAGCCGCTCATGCCCCGGTAAACAGTACACCCGGTCAGACCGTGCTTCATAAAATATTCCGGCAGGAACCGGCTGGCCGGTTTCTCGTTGATCTTTGTCGATTCCGCGATATAGATGCGCATTAATGCCCCGTTCTGCAACATGACCCGTCTCCTCATTTTCACATGGTAACTATACAATATCCCAGGAATACACCGATGATGCTCCCGGCAACGTTTGAGAGGATGTTTACTCCCATCATATAATAATCATGATTTTCCATCAACCGGAACGTTTCGTACGAAAACGTGGAAAAGGTGGTAAAGCCCCCAAGACCCCCGATACCGACAAGGTACTGGATATTCTCCGGTGCATGCGTGAACACGACAAGCGAGAACGCAAAACTGCCGCTCACATTCACCAAAAGCGTCCCCAGCGGGATTCCCCGGTACTGCCGGATTTTTGAAAGTTCAAACCTGAGCAGGGACCCAACCGCACCCCCTATTCCTACAAGGATTGCCGGCTCCATATCAGATCCCCCGCTGGTACGAGATCAGGTGCCGTCCTGCAAGAACACCGGCCAACCCGAACATGAGGTTTGCGAGCAGATTTGCCATGCCTATGACCGGCCCGGCCTGGAAACTCTGGACAGAAAGCGCTGAAAATGTCGTATACGCCCCGATAACACCGGTGGTAAAAAAAATGCGGGTATTCCTGCCAAACGCACCGATGTATATCGATTCATACATGAATATCCCCATCAGGAAACAGCCGGAGAAGTTGACGATGAGCGTTCCCATAAGGGAGGAAACCTGCTCATCGACAATATAGCGCAGGACAGCCCCGAAAAAACCGCCAATGGCAATCAATGCATACGAAACAATGTCGATTTTCATTCCTGATAAGAGCCCCGCGTGAACTGGTGTTACCCATATGAGCGGATAGGTAAAGAGGGTTTCCCGGTCAGGATTCCTGATCATGGGGCTGCATCGCTAAAACCCGTTCCCTGGTCCCGCGTTTACAATCCTGACAGACCTTCGTTCATTTTCCTGGTTGAGGGCCTTTTAGGCAAACGAGTGGGTAACCAGAACCTTGCAAAAATTTCAAATGCCAAATTATAGGAAAATTCCAAAAAAAGATTGTTACGCCTGCGTTTCCCGGGTAATTCTCACCAGCGGTGAGCACCGGGCAAAGAACCCGGCAATAAATCCCGCAAACTCTTCCTGCCAGCAGTCCGCTCCCTCAAACACGCACCAGTCCTTCTCAAGCGACATCCGGATATGGCGGCCGACACCCACATTTAAGAGCGCGGGGGAGGTGAGGAGGTCTGCCGCACGGACGAATTCCCGGGGCACCTCCATCACGTACCGCCCGTTCTCGACAAACGGCCCGGGCAGGGTCGCGTCCCGGTACTTCTCCCGGAATTTCTCGGCGTTCATCCGGTTCCAGACCGGGGGGCCTTCGTGGCGCCTGATGGGTGGGAGGTCTCCTGCAAGCAGCTCGAAGAGCAGCATGCACCGCTCCGTCCCCATCCGGTAGTGAGCGTGGTGAACGACAAAACCGTTGCGTGCGAGCAGGTCGCAGATCGCACCCGTGCTCCGCTTCAGCTGGGGCACCACGATCTCCTCGATGAACGGCGGGGTCGCAAACGTGATCGCGTAGAGAGACGTCCCCCGCTCCGCCAGCAGTGCGGCCAGCTCCTCTTCGCTCACCGGCGTTTCTTTGGGCAGCGTAAAGAACGCTTCCGAGGGCGACTCCAGGTAGCCCCGGGAGAGCTCGATGAACTCTGCCATCCGGTCCATCGAGACTGCTGCCGCCACGTTCCGCCGGGGATCGACCGGGTCGATTACGATCAGCGGCTCATCAAACTCCTTTGCCGCGTGGTGCCCGATGTCGATCTTAAGGTGCGGGCCCCATTCAGAAGCGGCACGAAGGAGCGGGGTAAACCCGCCGTAGTGGAGCACTAAAAGTTCGCAGAGATAGCCCGAGAAACCCTCGGTCATCTGGTCGGAACCGTAGATCCTCCCGGCCTTTGCAAACCGCTTTAACAGGAGCACGTCGTCAACGAGACCGTTGATCTTCTCCGTAATGTATCGGGTGTGAAACGGTGTCCTGTCCACCGCGCTCTGGATATGGGCGGCACTCGCGACATTGTAGCAGGGGACGAGGTCCACATCAATGGAATCAATCGTCGCGTTTATGTACGGGTGCTCGGCGTACTTCTCGCAGAAGGACGTGGTAAACTTCCGCGCAATGCTGCGGGCGAGCGCGAGGCCTTCGGCTTCGAGCGCCTCGCGGGGCATTTCGGGAGAGAAGAGCATGAAGACATCGAGATCCCGGTCGCCTTTCACCCACGTGTTCCGGGCAATAGAGCCGACGATCATCCCCTCCGCCTTCCCGCTTTCTTTGATCGCTGCGAGCAGCCGGGCTGCCACTTTGTGGATGTACTCCCGTTCCTCCGCGGACGGCCTGAGCTGTTCTTTGAGGATCTTCTCCTCAAGCGGCAGCCGGCCGGTTCCTTCACGTTCCTCGTTTACCATGCAACCTCCGCAATGTCCTCGTACACCGGCCCCCGGGGCGTGAGCGTGCTCTTCTTGAGTTTGAGACCGGAAACCGTGCAGCTGCCGCAGGGCGCATCTTTTAATGTTTCAATGCACCGGAAGAGCGACGGGTCTGCCATTTTTACCCGGGCAAGGGTTGCATGGGGAGTGAACGCCCGGTTCTCGCGGGAGAACCCGAGCGGCGCAAGGACGCTTTCCACTGCAAGAAATACGTCCCGACCCTTCCCGGCATCATCGACTGCGCACCAGACCGTGTGCGGGTCCCGGAAATTATTGACCGTGATCCGGCTCCCATTTACCGGGAACGGGGTGGCATGAACAGTATTGAGGGCGGCGATTACCTGAGGGAGTTTCTTCTCATCCACCTCGCCAAGGAACTTGACCGTGATGTGGATGAGCGGCGGATCCACGTAGGAGAGCCGGGCAGTACCTGTACGCAGCACTCCCTGTGCCGCAGCCAGCAGCCCCCGCATTTCAGGAGAGATCTCGAATGCCACAAACGCCCTGACCATCAGGGTACTGATTTGGCCATTCACCTACAAATGGTGATCGTTACAAACGATGCAGGGAAAGAAGCGCTGCACAGGTACTAAACCATGATTTTTTTATCCCACCAATGCATAGTCCTAGATAGCAGAGGGTACTTTTTATGACGAAACCGGTTGAGTTGATCGTGTACACGCTCGAGACCTGCCCGCATTGCGAAATGCTCAAAAAAGCCATAAAAAGGGGCGGCTACAAATATTCCGAACGCGACCTTTCGACCGCGGAGGCCCTCACCGAACTCCGGGTTAACGGCGTCTTTGTTAACGAGGCGCCCGTCCTCCAGCGGGGCGAGGAGTTCTACACCACGGCCGAACTCTTCCCGACAGGAATGCTTGACGACAAAAAACTCGGTTCGATACTTTCGGGTGAATGATGGCAGCTCGGCGGGAGACCCGGCAGCTGACCTTTGACGGCGGCTTTTCCCCAGCCCTGCCCCCTGTCCGCACGACCGACGGCCACATTGTCGACTGGGACCGGAACCGGATCGTCGACCAGATCAAAAAGGAGACGAAACTTGTCGAGGATTTCTACGGTTACGATGGCGCAGACGATGAGACCGCAGAGGAGATCGCCCGGAGGGTCGAGCAGCGCATCCTTGCCCTTGGCTTAAAGTCGCTCTCGGGCCCGCTCATCCGGGAGATCATGAATATCACGCTCCTTGAAAAGGGCATGGTGCAGTACCGGAACGTCTGCACCCGGGTCGGGACGCCGGTCTACGATGCGCACCAGATCGATGTGGGGAAGGGCTTTGAGGCGCACGACAACGCAAACCTCCAGGAGAACGCCGAGACAAGCCACAAGAAGAAGGCGGACAAGATCTCAAAAGAGCAGTACCTGCTCCAGCTCCCGCCCGAACTTGCCGACCACCACCTCTCCGGCGAGATGCACATCCACGACCTCGAATATTTCGGGACGCGCCCGTTCTGCCAGGACTGGGATCTGCGCTATTTCTTCTACTACGGCCTCATGCCGGATGGGAACGGGACGAAGGCCTCGGTCGCCGGCCCGGCAAAACGGGCGGAGGTCGCGATCCTCCACGCGGTAAAGGCACTCGGGAGCGCCCAGACGAATTTCGCCGGCGGGCAGGGCTATTACAACTTCCTCACTTTCCTCGCCCCGTACATGGAGGGCATGGCGTATGACGAGATCAAGCAGAACATGCAGATGTTTGTCTACGAGATGACGCAGATGATGGTCGCACGGGGCGGCCAGCTCGTCTTCTCATCCGTCCAGCTCTCTCCGGGCGTCCCTGCACTCTGGCAGGACAAGCCCTGCGTCTATAAAGGAAAAGTCTGGGACGGGAAACAGGCGCCGCGCCGCACGTACGGCGAGTTCGAGCAGGAAGTCCGGCTGCTCTTCAAGGCGCTCATGGAGGTCATGATCGAGGGCGATTACTGGGGGAAGCCGTTCAACTTCCCCAAACCCGAGATCAGCATCGAGCCGGACTTCATGAACGAGCGTGAGGAGTTCAACCGGGCCCACCCGGACCTGCCGACCTTCCGCGACCTGTACCTCATGACCTTCGAGCTCGCCTCCAAGTTCGGGACGCCATACTACGACAACCAGCTGCCGGCGTACCGTGGCGCGGGAAAGGGCATCTCCTGCTACCAGTGCTGCGCATACCAGTTCTCAGCGGTCGCCGACAAGGACTCGGATTTTGATCAGAAACTGATCTTCAAGGACGGCAAGCACTTCTCGATGGGCTCGTGGCAGGTGGCCTCGGTCAACTGCCCGCGTGCTGCCTACAAGGCGGAGGGAAGCGACGAGCGGCTCTTTTCTGAACTCCGGGCACTCATGGATGTGGCAGTCGAGCTCTTCAAGATCAAGCGCCGGTGGATGGACAATATCCGGGCAAGCGGCCGGATGCCGTTTGCGATGCAGCGCCCCAAAGACCCGAACACCGGGGAGCGCGGGGCAATCGCGGTCGACCTCGAAGGCCTCGTGTACACGATCGGCGTGGTGGGGGTCAACGAGATGGTCCAGAACCATACCGGTAAGCAGACGCACGAGTCAAAGGCCGCGTTCAAGCTTGCCGTCCGCGCGATGACCGAGATGGAACTCTACGCACGGAAACTCTCAGAAAAGAACAACATGACCCTCGCCCTTGCCCGCACCCCGGCAGAGACCACGGGGCAGCGGTTCGCGGTCGCGGACCTCATCGACAAGCGGTACCACGATTTTGCCGTAAAGGTGATCAAGGGCGACCTCGACTACGCGCTCGAAAACCTCGGGAAGACCCGGGACCTCCCGATCTATTACACGAACGGCACGCACGTTGCGCCGGGTGCGGATGTCCCGCTGACAAAAAGAATGGAGATCGAGCATGTCTTCTTCCCGATCGTGGACGGCGGGAACATCTTCCATATCTGGCTTGGCGAGGCCCGGCCCGATCCCCGGGGACTCATGGACATGGCAATGAACCTCTGCCGGAACACGCAGATCGGGTACTTTGCGTTCACCCGGGACCTCACGGTCTCGCTCCGGCAATTCCGCGAGTACCGGCCGGACAAGAAGACGATCGGCGAGTGGCATCCGGCTGATATCCCGGTAAAGGCGTAAATTTTTTTTAAAAGAAAATATGGGGAAAGAGCGCAGAGATTTTTTTACTTTTCAGTCAAATCCAATCCACAACCTTCATCTGGTTTTACCAACGACACACATTCATGGACACACCGGATGCCCGCGTGAAAGGTTCTGGTCTCCTCATCCTCACTATCGCGCTTGCCATCTTCATGGCAAGCCTTGACGGAACGATTGTAAACATCGCACTTCCGGCGATCACCACAGCGTTTAACGTCTCGACAAGTACCGTGAGCTGGGTTGCCACATCGTACCTCCTTGTGGAAATGGGCTGCGTGCTCATCTTTGGAAAGATCGCGGATACGTACGGGTACAGGAAGATCTTCCTTACCGGCTTTGCAGTCTTTACGACCGGATCGCTTCTCTGCGGGTTCTTACCGGGCATTGTTCTTGGCTTCCCTGCACTGGTGATCTCCAGAGTATTCCAAGCGGTAGGCGGGGCAATGCTCATGTCAGTTGCTGCCGCCATGATTACCGCGTTCATACCGGCAGATCGGACGGGAAAGGCGATGAGTGTCATCATGCTCTGTTCGGGTCTCGGAGCGGCAATGGGCCCGCTCATCGGAGGGCTCCTGACGCAGTACCTTTCCTGGCAATGGATCTTCTTTATCAACGTGCCGATTGGGATCTTCGCAGTCCTTCTCGGGGCAAGGGTAATCCCGACATCGAAGCGGGTGGCGGCTTCCGGCGCATTTGACACGGCAGGGGCCGGGCTAGTATTTGTGGGTCTTGCTTCGTTTGTCTTTGTCCTCTCGGAAGGAGCGGTATATGGCTGGACTGCGCCGGTGATCCTTGTCGGGGCGGCAGTCGCAGTCATCGCTCTTGCAGGATTTGTATGGCACGAACGCGGTGCTGCAGACCCGATGCTCGATATAAGCCTGTTCCAGAACCGGAACTTCCTCTTGGTCAACCTGCTCCTCTGCCTGGTTTTCATAAGTTATGCAGGGATCGAGTATCTCCTGCCATTCTATCTCCAGATTGTCCAGAATTACGATGCAGCAACCGCCGGCATGGTCCTGACCTCCCTGTCACTGCCCATGATGATCGCCGGGCTCATTGCAGGTTTGGCATTCAACCGGTTCGGGCCGCGCCGGCTCTGCATCGTTGCCGGTCTCCCGCTGGTCGCCGGCTATTATATGCTGACCACCCTAGGTGTCAGTACCCCGATTGGCTTCATCAGCCTTTCCCTGGGCCTGATCGGTTTCGGATTCGGCATGATCGTGACCCCGGCAACGACACTTGCCATGATCTCGGTGGAGAAGAGAAAAGCTGGGATGATCTCAAGCCTGACGAGCCTTGAACGGAGTGCCCCCATATCGATCGGGATCGCTGTCTATAACCTGATCCTCATCGAGGGCATTCTCCTGATCGCAAAATATAGTGAGGTCACCACACAGTCCCCGGCCCATATCCAGAAGGAGGTATTTTCTGTCGGGTTTAATGTCGGATTTCTTGTATCGCTCGTGCTGGGAATTGTGATCATCATCATCGCCCTTGCAATAAAAGAGGAGATCCACCCGGAATACGAAGAGGAGTCAAAGGTCCTGTCGTACCGCAACGCTCCGTAAATGCAGCCGGAATAATCGGCCGCCAAACGGTTTGAGATCCGATTCTCAAATCATATCTTTTATGTGCAGGCGATCGCGCCAGTCATGGTGTCTCCGAGCTGGATGACGTTCCGGAAAATCGCCAAATGCGTAAAAAACTTTTTATAAATTTTTTTGTTCTGAAGGGAAGTCAGGTAAAAGGAATCAGAGAAGCCGGATAACCTTTCAAACAGCCCTTTTTTTATTCCTATCTCCGAAACCAAATTTAATATGCTCGCAAACAAAAGGACGATAGTCATGAAATTAGGCGTGTGGAATGATTACGGTCGCCTGAGAGAGGTTGCCGTCGGAATGGCAGAGAATGCAGTCGTACCGGGCTATAGCGATGCGTTCCCTCCGTTTGCACAGGAACTGACCCGCAAATACGCCGGCCAGCCGGCAGATTCAGTGCCGGGACTTGACGAGATGATGGCGCTGACGCAAGGACAGCTCGATCATCTCGCACGGGTTTACCGGGATCACGGGGTAATCGTCCACAGGCCCCGGAAATATACGAAGGAAGAATCAGGGTATCAGAATGAATTGCAGGTGGGGGACCTCCGGGTGTTTCCGGCGGATCCCATTTGGGTGATCGGCAGGAACATTATAGAATGCCAGTTCCGGCAACCCTACCGGAATAAGGAACGGTTCCCGCTTCGGGATATGATCGCCAAACGGATAGATGAGGATCCGAATCTCCGTATGCTGAGTTGCCCGGTCACCATGCCCAATTCCGGTGATTTCGTCCTGGAAGGAGGAGATATACAGATCTGTGGAAACGAAGGCATGGACGTTCTTGTCGGAGTTGACGATGAGCGAAGCAGCAGTGCGAATGGCGTCGAATGGCTGCGCCGGCGGCTTGCAGAAGATGGTTACACGGTTACACCGGTTCCCATTATCAAAGCCGCCCCGGTTCACCTGCTGGGAGCCATGGGGGTGTTCGGCCCGACCAGTGCAATGATTTACCGGCCGGCATTTATCAATGGGATTCCCAAACCCATGAAGGACTGGGATCTCATCGACATTACGCTGGAAGAAGCTGAAGCCGGCGGTCCCTGTGCAGTCATGCTGGACCCTGACACTATCCTGATGGTCGCGGAAGTACCGCGTTTAGTCGACCTGCTGGAAAAGCGCGGGCTGAAGGTTATCACCATGCCCTTCGATGCTGTCACGAAGCTTGACGGTGCAATCCGCTGTGCAACCTTTGTGATCCACCGGGATAAAAACTAAATTAACCCTTTATGAGAGCGGCAAAGATGGCAAACGGGAATATTCCTTTATTTCCTGATCATATTTCTGGTTGACCCGGTCTCCGGCGGCCCGTGTTTATCACAGGATGGAGAGGCAGTCTGATGAAACTCGACTCTGGTACTACAATCTTTATCCGTCTCGTTCTCCTCATGATCGGGTTGGCTCTTTTAGGGAGCCTTATTGCCGGCATATATTATGCTGAAGATGTTCTTCCGGACGAAAAAGTTGTTACTGTTCACCAGGGGGGTATTGGAGCACTCTTCTTCAATAAGTGCCTGTATATCTGTTCTCTCAGTTACGATCTTTGCAAAGGGAATAACCCGTATAAATATCCGAACCGCGACAAAGTCTGCCGTGATGAACGGGAATCCTGTAACACGACCTGCGTACAGGCCCATTCAGTGCCACCGTAATGACAGGACGGGAGATTCCACGGCCGGAGGTGCGTTGGAGCTGTTATGGAGACGTTTTAGAATTTTATCGTCTTCGGCGTTTTCCGTACGCATCGATCGCTTTTATCCACATCCGCCATCACTGCCTGTCTTAACGGGTTTTGGCAGAATGGCAAAAGAGCGGTGCAGGACTTAAACCACAGCCCCGATCCGGCAAAAAATTATGGCTGACCGCTGAAGGTCAGGAGGGATGAACTGCCATTGCCCGTAAGGACAAGCGTGCTGCCGTTGATCCCGTATCCCCTGACTGATTCAAGGGCTGTCAGATACGCAGATTCCTGGTTCATGATATCCTGTTGCGGGCACATCATCCTGGTTGATCCAATACCGCTGATCGCAAGGGATGTCCCGTTTGCAGTATATCCGGCAAAATAATTGTTGCACCCGGACGATCCTGCCATCTTCCCGCCGGAATCAAAGACTGCGGTTACCCGGCTGCCGGCAACAACCGTTGATACCGCATTGCCTGAGTCAACCGAGGAAAGAGTCCAGTTGGTCCCGACGAGCGGCAGGGATGCGCCGGGAGTGGTTTTTACAAACGTGAGAATTGCATTCCCTGACTTGTCAGAGATGATGAGCCTGTTGCTGTCGAGGGCGAAGGAACCTGCTTTTGGCAGGAGGTCCAGATAGGCAGTTTCCTGATCCATCACGCCGGGCTCGGCGCAATACATCATCGTGGAACCGGCGTTTCCGATGCTCATCGAGCTGCCCGATACCACCCAGGATGCAAAATAGCGGTTGCACCCTGCAGATCCGGAGAGATTTCCATCATCGCCAAACGTCAGAGTGATGGAATTACCGGCAAGGGCCGGCATGATCGTTGCATTTTGCGTGTACTGGACAAGCGTCCATTCCGTGCCGTTGAGTTGGCCGGCCGGGGAGTGGCTGGTACAACCCGCTGCTACAAGAAAGAAAATGAGGAGGACGGTGCTTCCCGCAATGGCGATAACACCGGTCCACGCCTGTTTCGCGGTATTTTGCATACAGCGTAATGAGCACGGCCGGCGTATAATTTTATCTCTGATGGGGGGGGAATATTCGCAGTTATTCCCCCGCCAGGTCTTAATTGCCTGAAGCCCCCTCAAAGAGCGGCTGAAGATCGATTTGCGTCCAATCCAGCCTTTGCGGTACCCGTACCCAGATCCTGAGGTCTGCAGGCACTGCCACGATCTGGTACGATGTGGTGTCCGGGGCCAGGAAAACGCCTCCCTCCTCCAGGGGTGTCGACATGACATTCATGACCTTTGCTGGGGTGATCGATCCTTTATTCTGGTCGGCAAACATAAGGAGGTTCTCCCGGCGCCAACCGGACTCCCCGGACAGGTTATCGTACAGGGACAGGGGCTGGGGCGGGGTGAGTCCCCATGACGGGTCCACGAAATGGTTGGTTCCGACAACAACCCCGTCCCGGTCCGGTGCCCGGCGTACGATGTTCCAGGTTGTCCATTCGTATGAGTATGCTCCCTCTGGTGATGCTGTGTTGATGACATATGCAGTATCCGTAGTCACGGAACGCAGCCGGTAATTCATCTGGTCCGGCGTTGCAGCATCCTGCAGGACCGAGAAGAGGGATATGACACCTATAGCCCGGTCAGTCCTCCTGAACGATCCCCCCGAAGAGGCCCCCATGTTGAGTTCCAGGAACTGCTTATCCTCGTTTATACCCGTTGTAACATAGACCAGGCCGGTATAGCCGATGTTTGCAAAGGGGATGCTCCCGTCATCCGGATTCCAGACCGTTACGGTGGTGTAATTTGTCATCACCGGGGAATAATCGTAGTTCCTACCAAAAACAAGCTTTCCATCTGAAGTGTACGGGCCCCATACGGCTATCCCGGAGCAGCCGGTCCAGCCGGTCGCAACCGAGGGGATGTAAAGTTCCATCGCATTGATCATCTGGAGATCCGCTAAAGAGAGGTTAGAGGTTTCGGCCATACCATACATGATCTCCTTGTACCTCTGGGGATATGCATCGAAAATGTTGCTTCCCTTCTGCTCCATACCTGCCACAGTGATACCCGGCGTACTGACAAACTGCGTCTTCATGATCGTGTCGATCTGTGTCAGTTCATTGCGATAGAGCGCCCCGTACTGCCTCCCCATCTCCCGGTAATTTCCCTGAAGAACGGTGATTACCAGGCCGTTTTTCTCGTATCGCGTACCATTTTCAAAAGTTTCCGTGGTGACCAGGACACTGTTATCGCTCATGGAGCCGGTCATCTGAAGAGAGGCTGCTCCTCCGGATATCCCCGCCGGAGCATTCTGGTTGGAAAAAGCCTGAACCGCCAGGACGATTCCTCCTCCGCCAATCACAGCAATCAGAATAAGCAGGACAACCCAGTGATGGTGTGTGTGCATGTCGATCATTTGACATTTATATTTCACAGGTTATTATGTATTACTTGGAAAATCCTGCTTCATCAGAGGTTGAGAGGAATCTAAAATAACACGACAATTTTACGGTCCTGCAAAAAATCGAGTAAACCAAATTGTCGGGAATAACGACAGATTGATCTAATCCAGCTATTGGAGCTGCGTCATGTTTTCGGTTTGTTCTTTTTATTGTCTGCGGGGTTTTAGAGAGATTATCGCTCTCTCCTACAGGGTCTTTGTCTGCCAGGTACCTGCCGCGGGATCAGGACTTCCGGGTTTTGTCTTCATCTGTATGACCTGCCTGCATGAGGTATATGGCTCCTGCAAGACAGAGAATGGCAACCGGCAGTATAATGGCCTGCCAGTCCAGGAGATGATCGCCATTTACGATCACGATTTCGAGGAACTGGACAAACAGGATGGTAATGACGACCTCGGTAAGGTAGAGTTTCAGCTGCCCTATGCTGTTGATCCGGATCCATGCGGGATAGCTGCCAGCCTGTAAAAAGTCACTGTTAATAAAAAGCGTATAAATGCCGTAAGAAAAGATGAGGAGAATGAGGGCAAAAAGGAAACAGTCTATCGCGTTGATGACAAGAATCACAACACCCGATGTGGCTGATTCCGCCCCATGGGCTTCAATAAGGAGATGAACCGGATCTCCGCCAAGCAGCATGACGCCGACAGCACCGGCGATCTTCAAGGCACCGAGAATAAAGAGAAGGACCGCCCCGATAAAAGATGAAATTACCGCAATGATGCTGATATACCGTAGACTGATAAACGTCTTGATAATATCCATAACAAATTACAATTCCTCGCACCGCTCCTATATCAAAATATCGTTGTTATGGTGCAAAGGTGGTTTTTATGATGGCCGGGCGAGAGTAACGCGCTGGACGGGTACCTGATCTATGTCGTCCCGGCCTCGCTCACCCCGGATCAGACGTACGTGCAGATCGCGTTCAACGGGAACGACACTGCCGTGTGGAAACTGGCGTGAAGCGCAGGTAAAAGTTCACTTTTTTTATGCGACGGGCCGCTCATCCGGTGTACCAGCGGGATGAACACAGTCCGACGAGTCACGCTGGAACGTGAAGGAAACCGTGCGATAAGAAACGTACGCGCTAAAAAAAAAGACCGGGATATTACCGGTAATCCGGGATCTTCCGGAGCGTGATGTCCATAACGCCGCGGTGCACCCGGTAAGTACTGTGGATGATATCGATGGGCTTTTCGAGCATGACTTTGGTGGTGCGGTTATCGACACAGATCCGGACTTCATTTCTCTGGATATCCGCAAAAGGTGCGTGCTCGGCCTCGGGCGGGATCGCAGCGGTGATGAAGATCTGGGTATCGGTCTCCACTACTTCGTAGGGAATATCATCGTCGCCGCTGTCTGCGCCGCCGGGGAAGCACCCGGGTTCGCCGGACGCGTGCCGAGTGACGATGGTGTACCCGATGATGCGGGCGTTCTCGGCTTCGGGCATGTTCCGTACGATCTCTTCAACTATTCTGGAGAGGTTGCCAAACACTTCATCGTAGGGATTGTTGGGATTCGTCTGCATGGACTCCTCTGAGAGTGATCCGGTTCTTCTTTTTCGATACAATGCCTCTCTTCTCGAACGGTGCAAGGAGCGGCCCGAGGTCTTCCTCGGAACACCCGATCGTTTCCGCAAGTTCGGCGGGGGTCAGGGGTTCGTGGGAGAGGGCAATTGCTACAGATAGTTCTCGCTCGCTCCTGAATAAATCTGTATGGTTGCGGGCAAGATCGGCAAGTTTCGTATCGATATCGTGGTTGAGCTGTTCGAGCTGACCGACCAGCTGGTCGTGGGCCTGGACCATTTTCGCGAGCATGACGACGGCCTGCCGGGTCCGTTCGTCCGCCGCGGTCCGGATCTCGCCTTCGTGCCGGGTCATGATGATCTGCAGGTTTTTGAGGCTGACGTCCACGAGGATGTCGTTTGCGAGATAATAGTACTTGCGCCGGCGGTCGTCCAGCTGGCAGGAAAGGATCTCCTCCCGCTCCATGAGCTGGAGATGGTCGATGACGGCTTTGGGCGAGATCTCCAGAGTCTCCGATATCTCGGTGACAAAGCACGGTTTCTGGCGCAATAGTTTTATGATGCGCCGGCGGTTCCGGTTCCCGAGGATATCCAGGAGCCGGGAGACCTCTGCGAGATCTTCCATATTCACTTAATGTTAGTGCTGCGAGGATTTAAAGTGGAGAGGTGGGGGTTCTGGTGCGTTCGCGGGAAGTTATGGGGGCATCGTTTCCATGCATGCAGCATGATGCGAACACTGTACCCGGGTGAAGATTCTCACAATGCAAATCAATAAATAACCGTGTATTATATTCTATAGACAGTGAGTAAGTCCTTCCCGAAACGGATGAGGCCACCTTATGGTGGTGTGACAAAGTAGGGAATGGCTTCACTGACTTATTTTCGTCGCCCTTTGAAAAAGTCCAGTGCAACCTTTGTCCGTTCGCAAACCTGCGGGAAAAAATTGTATTCATGTGCGGGGTTTCTGTTATATCGGGCATAGTGACGGTATACGGTGCCGGCAATAATATCCGCAATCTGGATCCCGCACTCCACCTTCGAGTTACAGTGGAAGATTTTGACCGAGAGATTTGGATACCTGTTGAACCGGTCAAAGTTCCTATTTAACAGAGTCTGGTTAAATTCATGCTGGCGCACACCGTACAGGGATTTGTCAATGATGACATTGATGTCGCTTTTAAAACCGTATTCTATAATCACCTCTTCAACCAGTTTGGCAGCAAGCCAGTTGTAAAGACCAGAAGTATCCCGCAATTCTGGTTTCACCTCATTTTTTCTCAACAGGCTGTACGCAAAATCGTAGGTTCCTTTGAGAAGTTCGTTGACGACGATCCTGCGACAGTTATCGTGAAGGTTGGAACTTTTAAGTTCATCGAACTTGTACTGATCCCAGATTTTCCTCTTGGCCCGGCTCACGTACTTTTTGCAGCCCGCCTCGTCTTCGGGCGTTTTTACAATAACGCCGCCAAATACAAAAAAATCAGACCCATTCGGATATCCCAGATCTCCGGATTCATCCAGATAAATATTCACACCTAATGGAGAGATCCCGGGAGGCACTCTTTGTAATATTTTAAAAGAGGAATAAGTGTCTTCTCATTTTGAATTCACGACAGTACATAACTCCATACCCGGGGGGAGGGGGGCACCAGTCACTAAAAATGGTTGAAACCTCCCGCGACAAACCACCCCACATAACCGCCCGTAACAGACCGCCGCTCTCGTCATTCGGATTTTTTTTATTTTATAAAAACCATTAACCGTTCAGCGCACCTATAAGATACTGGTGATATTTTTGGAGAGACAGTCCGTTCAGTCCTGTATCCTGCGCTCCGTGGGATATGATGATAGCATGAAAAATCTGGAGATAGAATTTCACTCAGGACTTGTTTACCAGTACTCGGGTGTCCCTACAAAAGTCTACAACGATCTCATAAGTTCAAGCGCGGTCGGGAAATACTTCTCCGACAAGGTCCGGAACCGGTTCCGGGCAAAACTCGTAACCGTATAATTTCCCGGAATATCTTCCTTTTCTGCCGATAAAAACGGCCGGGCCTTAAAAAAAAGAGTATACTGGGTTTCTTACTTTTTCAGGTGCGTGATGAACTGTTTGTTCACTGCATCCCAGTTCACGAGATTCCAGAACGCCTCGATATACTTTGCCCGGTCGTTCTTGTAGTCCACGTAGTACGCATGCTCCCAGACATCAAGCACAAGCAGGATCCGGAATCCCGGGTAAACGTTCACGTTGTGCTTTTCGATCTGGTTGATAAGGAGGTGATGCGTTGTTGTGCTCGCTGAAAGGACCGCCCAGCCGGAGCCTTCGACACTCGACGCTGCCTGCGTGAACTCTTTTTTGAACCGCTCAAACGACCCGAATTCCTCATCGATTGCTTTCGCGAGTTCGCCTTTCGGGGCTCCGCCGCCGCCTTTTCCCGACGGCGCAAGGTTCTCCCAGAACGTGTTGTGGAGCCGGTAGCCACCGATATGGAAGGACAATTCCTTTAACGTCGCCTTGATGTCGAGGTCGGCTTTGTCCTTCCGGACCTTGTCCAGTTTCTCGAAGATCGCATTCGCACCGGTCACGTACGCCTGGTGGTGTTTCGTGTGGTGCAGGGTCAGCTGTTCCTTTGAGATGTACGGTTCGAGCGCCGCATAATCGTACGGCAGCTTGGGAAGTGTGTACAGTTTGTCGTTTGCCATAACATTCAACTCCGCAGAGTGTATGCACGGTATTATCCCGGCACACCTATTTTAGGTACTGGATGGCGGCAGGTCGCCGGCGCAAAAAAGGATGCTTAAAAAAAATTATTCAAAGAGCCGGTAGTTCGGCGCTTCGTCTGTTATCAGGATATTGTGCGGGTGGCTCTCGGTCATGCCGGCGTTTGTGATCCGGACAAACCGGGCCTTCTTGTGCATGTCCGCAATCGTGGGAGAACCCGTGTAGCCCATCGCTGACTTGAGACCGCCCACGAGCTGGTAGATGACCTCGCCCACGTGCCCGACGTACGGGGTGACGCCTTCCACACCTTCGGGCACGAACTTCGTGGCTCCGATCCCCTTCTTTTGGAAGTACCGGTCGCTGGACTGGCCCGAACTCATGACGCCGAGTGAGCCCATGCCCCGGTACTGCTTGTAGCGCCGGCCCTTGATCGTGATCACCTTGCCCGGCGCCTCATCGGTGCCGGCGAGCATGCTCCCCATCATCACAGTATCGGCACCGGCAGCGATCGCCTTTGCAATGTCGCCCGAATACCGGACACCGCCGTCCGCGATGATCGGCACGTCCGCCTTTGACGCGATATCGGCGACCTGCGCAATCGCGGTGATCTGCGGGACGCCCGTGCCCGCGACGATCCGGGTCGTGCAGATGGAACCCGGGCCGATACCTACCTTGATGCCGTCCACGTTTGCGTCGACAAGCGCTTCAGCAGCTTCCGAGGTCGCGATGTTCCCGGCGATGACCTCCGCACTGACGCTGCCCTTGATATTTTTGACCGCCCCGACCACGTTCATGTTGTGGCCGTGGGCGCAGTCGACCACGAGCACGTCCACGCCATGCTCGTCAAGGAGGGTCGCCCGGGTAAAGTCAAACGGCCCGACCGCTGCCGCCACCCGCAGGTTGCCCTTTCTGTCCCGGGTCGCACGCGGGTATTGGCGCTTTTCAAGGATGTCCTGCATCGTGATGATACCGATCAGCCTGCCGGACTTGTCAGCCACAGGCAGGCGCTCGACCTTATTTGTGTACATGACTTCGAGCGCCTTTTCGGGCGTTATGTCCTCGTCGGCCGTGATGGGCTTTTTGGTCATGATCGACTTGATGCTCTCCTCGCCGCGCCGGGAGACGATGGCCCGGACGTCACGGCGGGAGACGATCCCGATGATTTTCCCCTTCCCGACGACCGGCACACCGCCGATGCTGTACTGGTTCATCAGTTTCTCGGCATCGGAGACGGTCGCGGTGTCCTCGACATACAGGACGTCACGCTCGATGAGTTCCTCGGCCTGCTTGACGATATTGACTTCCTGGAGCTCGTGTTCGGCCGTCATGTTCCGGTGGATCACGCCGATTCCGCCCTCGCGGGCAAGCGCGATTGCCATCGAAGACTCGGTCACGGTGTCCATCGCGGACGAGACGAGCGGGATATTAAGGCCGATCTTTTTCGTGAACCGGGTCCTGGTATCGGTCTGGTCGGGCTCGGTCCAGGATTCCAGCGGTTCGAGCAGCACGTCGTCAAACGTGAGTGAGAGGGGAACATCCAGTTTTTTTGTGTACATATTTCACCTGAAGTTTTTTACCCGGACTTGGGAAATCACATGGCTCTGTCGGTGTGTCACCGGATCCTGGCAAGGGCAGTCTTCACGAGATCCTCACGGATGGTCGCGTTCCGGTCGCCTCCGCAGACCATCCCCCGGACCCCGATGATCTCCGGGTCGATTCGTTTTAAGGCATCGATATCCTCGAACTTGAGCGAGCCGGCAAGGGCCGTGCCAATCCCGAGTTTCTTGTTTGCCGCCGTGAAACGTGCAAGCGTTGCCTCGTCCATGAAGGAGAACGTGCTCCGCCCGTCCTTAATGCCGGTATCAACCATCGCAAAGTCAGCCCCGCACGCAGCGGTGATCGGTGCAATGTCAAACGGGGAGATCGAACCCATCCGCTCGTAATCGGAATACCCGGCAATGACAACAAACTTTTCAGGAAACTCGTCTTTTACGGCTTTGGTGACCGCTTCGATCACCTCGCGGGCATGGTCTTTCCCGGGAAAGGCAAGCCCGATCTTGATGTAGTCAGCCCCGGCGCAGGCAGCCCCGTAAGCTGCAAGGGAGGCCCCGCCGGGTTTATACGGAAAGTCCCCGATTGCTGCACTGACCGGTTTTTTTGCAAACGTTTTGATCTCCCGGATCACCCAGGGAAAATTGGCGCCAAGCGAGCCTTCAGAGGGTTTTTTGACGTCAATGATATCGGCAGCAACGGAACACTGAGCCTCGGAAATAGAGCTGGGGCTGACCAACAATTGCATAAGCTTTAATGATCTTTTGTACTAATAGTGGTTGCGTTACCGATGGAACTGGTGCTTGCAATGGATTTGCGGCGCAATATGGTCGTGCACGGAAAATCCGGGCTGCGGGCGACCTACAAGCCGCTTGACTGGGGACTTTCTCCGACGGCAGAACCGGTCGGTTTTGTAAAAGCGATCGCGCCAAAATACATCTACATCGCAGATCTCGACCGGATCGAAGGTACCGGTTCCCATGATGCGATGGTCAGGTCATGTGCCGGGTTCGTGGAGTGCTGCTATGTCGACCGGGGAACACGGTCGCCCAGCGATTACCTGTCAGGGCCGCACATAAAAAATATTGTCGGCACCGAAACCGGGGGAGCCGATCTCTCGCGGTACCAGGGAGGCTACCTGAGCGTGGATGTAAAAGACGGGAAGGTGATCCCCTCAGGTGATTCACCGGTGGCTGTACTCAGGGCTGCACGGAAATGGAATTTTGAAGGGTGCATTATCCTCAACCTCGGGTTTGTCGGGACAGAGAACGGACTCGGGTCTGGCTCCGGGACGCTCGAAACATGGAGATCTGCCTATGACTGCCGGTTGTTCTACGGCGGCGGTGTCGCATCCGTTGCGGATCTCGAAACGATAAAAGATGCCGGCTTTGACGGTGCTATCATCGCGACAGCCCTCCACAAGGGCGCGGTGCCGGCCGAATGGATACGGAGGGGATGCTGTTGCTCGTCACCATAGAGGGCATCGATGGCACCGGCAAGAGCACGCTTCTTTTGGCGCTCAAAGAGCGGCTTTCTGATCTCGATGCCGTTTTCACCCGGGAACCCGGAGCAACATGGGTAGGAGAGTCAGTCAGGCGGGCGATTGCCGAGCAGATCGATCCCATTACCGAGGCCACGCTCTTTGTCGCTGATCACGCTGCCCACCTCGCAACGGTGGTGCGCCCGGCGCTTGCGGAGGGAAAGCTGGTGATCTCCGACCGGTACTCGGACAGCCGGTTTGCCTACCAGTCAGTCACGCTGGCCGGTGTGATCCCCAACCCCGAAGGCTGGCTGCGGGCGATGCACAACGGATGGTCAATCGTCCCGGACAAGACGATCCTCCTTGTGATCCCGGTCGATGACGCGCTCGCACGCCTCGCCACAAAGAGCGGCCGCGAGCATTTCGAGCGGCGCGAGATTCTTGAAAAAGTCCAGAACAGGTACCTGGAATTTGCCCGGGCTGAACCGAACCGGTTTGTGATTGTCGATGCATTAAAAGAAAAAGATGAGATCGCCGGGTTTGTTGCCGATGCGATCCGGCAGATCGTGACAAACGGGCAGAAACACACGAAGAAATAGTCGGGGAACAAGATTCACCCGTCTTTTCAAATGGTGCTGTTGCGTCTGCGGTTGATATGTAAATTAATTCGAGGTGAAAAAATCACTACCAACCGCAGATGCAACAGCACCGATGATGGTATTCTATCGACATGTGCTCTAAAACATTATTATACGCATTCCGATGGATGAGATACAATTAGTTGAACCGAATTTTCCCACATTTGCCGAACCCTGTCCACATCCCATCCCTTAAAACTCGCTAAAACCTTGATACCGATTGCAAACGCTATAATTGCCGCCACAATTTCATCCGGATCGCCTTTATTGGTAATTCTTCCCTGGTCCTGCATATGGGAAATCTGCTCCACAATGATATCTGATCCTTGAGTGATATCCGAAATCATTTCACGCAAGAGTGGATCACTAGAAATATTCAACTTCGTTATCTGGGCAAAAAGGCTCGCATACTTGATTTGGCCGGTGAAAAGCACAGTTCCCAACCGCTCCAGCATCACCGGCATGTCCGGATCATCGGCGAATGCATCTCCGACGTCCGATTGAAACCGTGAGAAGATCTCGACGACCAGTTCCCGGATCAACGCATCCCGGTTTTCAAAGTATGCATAGAGTGCGCTCTTCGTAACGCCAACCCTCTGGGAGATCTCTTCGAGGGTGACCGTTTCTATGCCTTTGGTTTCGCCCACCATCAAGGCTGCTGTGAGGATCTTCCGTTTCGCGTCCCCCCGGTATTCAGTATTAATTCGCGGCATAAATATGAGTTATCTGTCCTGTAAATATATCCTCTTTGTGTTCTTTTACATAAACACATAGACTATTAAATCAAAATAAGTTTAATAAAGTTAAAAAATGGTTCTGTTGCGTCTGAGGTGGATATGCAAATTCATCCGAAGTGAAAAATCCGCTATCAACCTCAGACGCAACAGCACCCTATATTCTTCCTATGCCAAGTTAAAAGAACCATTATTTGCCATCCGATGGATAAGATACTATAAGTTGAGCCGAATTTTCCCAGATTTGCTGAACTCTGTTCGAATCCCATCCCCTAAAATTCGACAAAACCTTGAGACCCGTTGCAAGCGCCGTAATTGCCGTCACAATTTCATCCGGATCGCCTTTATTGATGATTCTTCCCTGGTCCTGCATATGGGAAATCTGCTTTTCGAGGATCATTGAACGTTGAGAGATATCCAATAGCATATCCCGTAATATCGGATCATTGGAAATGTCTAACTTCGTTATCTGGGCAAACAGGCTTGCATACTTGATTTGGCCGGAAAAAAGCAGTTTTCCCAACCGCTCCAGCATCGTCTGAATATCCGGATCATCGGCAAGTGCATCCTTAACCTTCGACTGATATCGGGAAAAAACCTCAATGACCAGTTCCCGCATCAACGCATCCCGGTTATCAAAGTATGCATAGAGCGCGCTCTTAGTAACTCCCACTCTCTGTGAGATCTCGTCAAGGGTGACCGTTTCCAGGCCTTTAATTTCACCCACCTTCAAGGCTGCTGTGAGGATCTTCCGTTTGGCATCCTCCCGGTATTCAGTATTAATTCTTGGCATAATTGCACGTTCTATCTATTTTGTAAGTATATCTTCTTTGTGTTCTTTTATATAAACATAAAATCTATTAACTGAACGTAAGTTTAATAAAGTTAAAAATTGTATTTTATTTGCGAACAATGAATTTCGTTGTTCATGTGAATGAACCACGGGTGAGGAACACCATGAGTGACTTAATCGGAAAAGAAACGCGGAATACGATGCCTGGACCTATCAGGAATGGAAAATCTGTCCGGGCAAGAAGCACAAAAAGAGGATACCTATATGTGTGCCTTGCTGCAATGGCGGTAATTCTCCTCGCCGTCGCCCCGGTATCAGCGGGGACCAAGATCATGGCCGGGAGCCCCCAGTTGGATGCGCACATCGCCAGCACGAACGAGTTTTCACCTGGCGACGATGTGAACCTCCAAATCGTTATTGAGAACACCGGGCTCAATCAGTTCACGATGGTCGAGTCAGGGATTATCAGTCCGAGCGATCTCTCGAACACGGCAAAACAGCTGACAGCAACCCTGGATGCAGGAAATGCTCCTCTCGTTGTCAAAGCCGATTCCCAAGATGTAGGAGAGATCCCGGCAAGTTCTAGTGCCACTGCCAATTTCCACATTACGGTCAACAAGTATGCGGCTGCAGGAACCTACCAGATTCCGCTTATATTGAATTATACCTACCTGTACCAGTCCACCCAGGAAGGCACACAGGTTCTGAACTACCTGTACAAGAATATCAACGAGACTCATTACATCCCGATAACAATCAAGCCTGAGGTAGAGATTGCGATTCCCGATGTGGAGGCCAAGAACCTGAATGCCGGGATCGAGGGATATGTTTTCTTAACGGTCAAGAATGTCGGGTCTGACGATGGCCGAAATGCTGTCATCCGGATCCAGCAGAACGGCCAGAGCCTGGTTACCCCCACCGATGGCAGTTTCTATGTTGGCGATTTCCCGGTTGGGGCGGTGGCCAACTGCACCTTCCGCGCACAAGTGGCCAGAGACGCCCAGCAGAAGTCCTATCCGCTCGACGTGCTGGTCTATTATGAGAATTACGAAGGAGACTACGTGGATTCCCCTGTGGAGACTATCGGCGTGCCTGTCGGAGAAAAGGTCGATTTCAGTGTCACCCCGGTCGCGGCAAACGTTACTCCAGGCGATAACGCCGTCATCACATTCCAGTTCCAGAATACCGGCGGCACGACAGCCTATAAAGCCGAGGCACGGATTAGCGCTGTCCAACCCTTCACAAGCAATGACGACACGGCGTTCTTGGGGACGATGGCTCCTGGCGATATCCGGACGGCATCGTTCGATGTGTCGGTAGACTCTTCGGCAACATCTAAAGAGTACGGTCTGGACTCCGAGGTGATCTACCGCGATGCCCTGGATAACCAGATCACTTCCGACCCCCTCAAGGCCAATGTTGAGGTCGTCCCGGCCAAATCTGTCGTGACCCTGGTTGGACTCCCCGGACTTGCTGCCATAATTCTCGTAGTTCTCGCTATTGCAGGCTACGTTGTCTACGTAAAGCGGTTCAAACCCCGGTGACACTTCGAGGATTTCTTGAGATAATAATCCCTGAGGAGAGTAAAACACCATGATTGACCAGATCTTCAGTTCAATCGCACAGTTCGTCAACCGCCATCCAAAAGTGGTGATGTGCATTATTGCAGCAATCGTAGTTGTTGCCATTTTTGGCACGACAATGATCACCATGGATACCGGCGATTTTACCTATATTGATCAGCATTCACCGGAAGGTTCCATCGATTACCAATATTCCCAGACACTGAATACGGATTCCATTGTCCTGATCGTCGACACCAGTGATCCACTGAACCCGAGCGTGCTTAAGTATATCGACAGGCTCGAGGGTGACATCCGTCAACAGCAGTACATATCCGGCACAGAGAGCGTTGTTGATGTCTTAAAAAGCGAGAACAACGGTGTCCTTCCCCAGACAAAAGGAGAGATCGATGCACTGGTAAACGAGATGCCGCCTGCAGTCCAGGCCACCGCGATACCGTCCAATGTCCTGACTTTAGTGCAGATAAATCTCGATAACGGCTTATCGACTGCTTCAGAAATCAAGGCTCTGGACACGGTGAACCTGGCTGTTGCCCAGTCCAACCCTCCGGCCGGTGTAACTGTTGAGATGTCCGGTACTCCCGCATTCAGGCAGCAGATGCAAAACGAGATGAGTACTAATACCGGCATGCTGATTGGCGGAGCCCTAATCCTGATGGTTATCATCATGGGCCTGCTGTTCTCGTATGTCAGCCACCGGTTTCTGCCGGTCCTGTTTGTGGGCCTTGGCCTTACGACCGCTATGGGCCTGATGGGGTTGGCCGGGATCCCGCTGACCCTGGCAGTGATGGGTGCGTTTCCGGTCATGATCGGCCTTGGGATCGATTACGCGATCCAGTTTCATTCCCGGCTTGACGAAGAGGCCCGCAAAGGGTCGCTTGACGATGCCGTGTTTACGACCATCACAAAGACCGGGCCGGCCGTTATGTATGCCATGCTCGCCACGTCCCTTGGCTTTGCGGCGATGTTTGTCTCAACTATCCCAATGGTCCGATCCTTCGGCCTGGTGGCCATGATCGGGATCATGAGCTGCTATTGCATCTCACTTGTGGGGATACCCGCCCTCGCTCATCTCATTAACTACAAGCCTAAACCGCTTGCACCTCAGGTCTGCTACGCAGTCGGTTCGGATGCATGCAACTCACTCCCGACGCAAAAGAAAAAGAAACCCAGGTCTTATGCCCAGTTTCTCACTGATGCTTCAGTAAAAATCGCCAAAAACCCGGTCCCAATTCTCCTGATTGTAGCGCTCATTGCCGTAATCGGATACCAGATAGACCCGCTTATTCCTATCGAGGCTAATGAGAACAATTTTGTCCCTCCCCAAATGCCAGCCAAGATCCAGATTGATAAAGTGACGAGGGTCCTTGGGGGGCTGACTACTGCTGACATCTACGTCCAAGGTGCGAGAGTTACCGATCTCGATACGATACAATGGATCGAAAAATATCAGGATTACGAACTTGCTCATCATGCAGATCTCAAATCGGCAACAAGCATTGTCACGTATATTCTGGCCTACAATGGCGGCGTGATGCCCCAGACCCAGAGCCAGGTGGATGCAGCGCTTGACAGAATGCCTGAAGGTATCAAAGACCAGTACATAAGCGGCTCAATGAGAGGCGTTATACACTTTGGCATGGCCGACCTCCAGATGCCCCAGCAAGAGGATCTTAAAAAGCAGATGGTCAGCGATATCGCATTCCTCCAGCCGCCGCCGGGTATTTCGGTTAATCCAGCGGGAGAATTCGATATATTTACTTCACTCGTTGCCGGGCTGGACGCGTCCAAGGATGAGATGACCTACCTCGGGTTTGGCCTGATATTCGTCTTCCTCATCGTTGTGTACCGGCATATCCACGCGATCTCGCCGCTCATTCCCATCATTCTTGTCGTTGGCTGGAACTCGGTGGTAATGTACGTGCTGGGGATTGCCTACACCCCGATGACTGCAACGCTCGGCTCCATGACCATAGGGGTTGCTGCTGAATACACGATCCTTGTGATGGAGCGTTACTCAGAGGAGGAGGAAAAACTCCACGACCATATCGCGGCTATCAAGGAAAGCGTGAGCAAGATCGGGTCTGCTATCACTGTCTCCGGTCTCGCCACCTTCTTTGGATTCTCCGCCCTCTGCCTCTCCACGTTCCCCATCATCAGTAACTTCGGTATCAGTACCCTTATCGCCATCGGGTTCTCCCTCTTTGGCGCCATCTTCATTATGCCCGCCGTGCTCTCGCTCATGGGCCAGTTCACAGAATGGTTGGAGAAGAGAAAGGTTCGTCCGAATATGGATACCGAGGGATCTCAAAACGCATTGACTCCAGACTAAACCCCAGAAAACAGATTACAGAAGGTACATTCCATGAAATCCTACACCACAATTGCCCTCCTGGTCCTCGCAGCGGTATTCTGCACCATGCCAGTACTTGGAGCGGAAAAATACCAGGGGGGCTCCCCGCAGATATCGGCGTATATCGCCGGGACAAACGAGTTCTCCCCGGGACAGGATGCGACGATCACGGTCGTTATCCGGAACAGCGGTACGAACGAGGTGATGTTTATTGACCAGGGAACTCTGCCGCAGGCCGACCTGCCCACTACCGCGAAACTGGTCACTGTCGCGCTTACGTCGGACGGAGCTCCCATCAATATCACGACGGATGCACAGGACCTGGGCGATCTCACAAGCTCCGGGATAACAAGCGCGAGTTTCTCGGCCAAGATAACCTCTGACGCGACGCTCGGCCAGTATACACTTCCCCTGGTTGTTCAGTATACCTACCTCTCCAACAGCCTCGCGAATCAGCCGACCAGCGACCAGGTCCAGGCTGTATACTCTCCCGTGAACCTGACAATCCCGCTCACCGTCATGATCCAACCGGTCGCCCAGACCGATGTGATTTCGGCTGAAGCATCCGGCCTTGCTGTCGGGACGGAAGGCTACATCAATCTGACTATCAAGAATGTCGGATACGATGACGGCACCCAGGCTTCCGTCAAAATTCTTCAGCACGGCAATAGCGCCATTATCCCGACCGATGACAGCATCTATATCGGGGATTTCCCCCGGGGTGGTGTTGTTTCCTGCCTGTATAAGGTATCCGTGTCCAGTGCTGCGCATCAGCAGACCTACCCGATCGACGTTGAAGTGACCTACACGAACTCGGAGGGTAATACGGCAACTTCGGTAATCGATACGGTCGGTGTGCCGGTGGCTGCAAAGATCTCCTTTACCGTTGTCTCGCCCCCGGCGGTGATCACGCAGGGATCTGACAGCGTGATTGACGTGGTATACCAGAATACGGGCTCGATTACCGCAAACCATGCTGAAGCCCGGCTTTCAACCTACGATCCGCTCTCAAGTTCAGATACACTTGCATATCTCGGGGATATTCCCCCCGGCGGAAAGGTGACTGCCCATTATGCTATCTCCGCTGCCAGCGGGGCGGCTCCAGGAACCTATCCCCTTAATACCGAAGTCAGGTATCGCGATGAACTCGACAACAGCCAGATCTCTGATACCTTCACGGCACAAGTCACGATCGCTGGACCATCGGCAACCGGCGGACTCGGGCAGATCCCCGAAGTCCTTACCCTTCTTGTTCTCATTGCAATCGGTGCAGGGTACTACGTGCTTGTAATGAGAAAGAAAAAAGGAGGTGACGAATGATGACACCTATATTTTCCAGAGTAAAACACTGCAGGATTGCCATAATCTTCCTTGTTTTTGTCGTATGCCTCGTGGCTCCAGCTATGGCAGGGACAAAATACCTGGAAGGCAGCCCAAACCTGACGGCGTATATCGCTGGTACAGACCAGTATACGGCCGGAAGCGACATCAAGATCCCGGTCGTGATCCAGAACACCGGCATCAACACGAACTATGAGGTAGCGTCCGATATTGTGGACCGAGCCGATGTCCCCACGACTGCGAAGTTTGTCACGGTGGCGATGGAGGCTGGAGATGCCCCCATCGTGATAAAAAGCGATCCCCAGATGATTGGCGATCTCGCAAGCGAAGCGCAGGAGACGGTAACATTCTCTGCGAAGGTCAACGCGGATGCTCAGGGGGGTACCTACCAGATCCCGCTCAACATCAGTTACACCCAGTATTCGCACGTCGCCCAGTACGGTATGGACACGTTCCGGTATTATTATGAACCGTACAACGTCACGGTCACGGTCCCATTGTCGATCAAGTCCGAGGTGATCCCCCAAGTTGTCTCGGTAACCTCAGACTCGCTGGTTGCCGGTGCCCAGGGTTACGTGAACCTGAGCATCAGGAATATCGGGTCGCTGGACGGGTCCAAAGCGACCGTCCAGATTGCAGAAGACGACGCAAGCCCGGTCAACCCTGTGGACACCAGCATCTATATCGGCGACTTTCCGCCAGGCAGTACCGTCGCCTGTCAGTACAAGGTTGCCGTGGCATCAGATGCAATCAACAAAACCTATCCATTAGATGTTGTGGTGATCTATCAGAACGATGAAGGCGATTTTGTCAGTTCACAAACCCATACGGTCGGTGTTGAAGTCGGCAGCAAGGTGGATTTCGCGGTTCTTTCTTCCCTGATCGAGATGAGCCCGGGCAGTAAACGGACGATCCGGGTGGAATACCAGAATACCGGCGATTCTACGGTGAAAAACGCTGAGGCACGCCTTAGTGTGGTTGCTCCGTTCACAAGTTCTTCAAATATCGCCTATCTTGGCGATCTCGCCGCCGGCCAGACCGCAGTGGCTACCTACCAGATCAGTGTCGCCAGCGACGCGACGATTAAGGAGTATGGGCTTGATTCGGAAATCCGATACAATGACGCTATCGATGATACGTATATCTCAGACCCCATGAAAGTCGCTATTGACGTGAAAAACCCGACAGGCATCCAGGGAATCGTGTCTAATCCGGTCTATATCGCCGTGCTGACCATGGTGATTATCGGCATTATCTACGCTGTAATACATATGAGAAGAAAAAATGAGAAAAAGCACGATAATACACCTCCTGTTCGTCGATGACAATCCGGACATGTGCACAATCGTTGCAGATTTCTGCGAAAGGATAGGATCGTTTACGGTAAATATCCTTAATTCCGGAGAATCTGCACTTGAATGGCTGTCAACGTCATCGGTAGATGTGATTGTATCTGACTACGATATGCCAGGAGGCATGAATGGGATTATGTTACTCCGGGAATTGCACTCCCGCGGCAACACAACCCCATTTATTCTCTTCACTGCAAACGATACCTGCAACATGAGAGAAGAGGCATACCGGAACGGTGCATTCAGCGTCATCAACAAAACCTCTTCAGGAAAAAACCCGATCCACTGCCTTGTCAGAACAATATACTGGGCTGAACTGTATACAGGGAATTAAAGAGAGATACCGTTCTTAAAAATGAAGAGACGTCTGAAATGCAGAAAATCAGATCCATGAAACGCCAGACCCGTGATACGTTCGGATGGGCGAATGACGATGATGGGTTCCTCACCCTCTCTCCTCATCATCTATCACGGATTGCGGGGACGAATTTTCATGGTGTCTGATATATCATAATTCTGGTCTTTGGAAAATTTAATGAGGAAAAGAACGATCATGTACGGTATGTCCCCTAAAGAACCACATCCGCACCATCGGTTTTTTAAGAACTTTGAACGTGTGCTCAATTTTACGGATTGCGTATTCTCATTTTGCATCACACTGATGGTCCTTTCGCTCACCGTTCCGGTTATTGCGAAAAGCAATGTTACCACAGAACTCACGATTAGTCTCATCAATGAATGGCCGACGTTCTTAATCTATACCATCAGTTTCATTATCATCGGCACCTGGTGGATGAACCATCACCAGATTTTCCAGCATATATACAAGGCAGATCGAATCCTTCTCTGTTTGAACCTCCTGTTTCTCTTTTGTATTACGTTGATCCCGTTCCAGACTTCCCTGATCATCCAGTACCCCGAAAGCCCGGTTGCAGTTATATTTTATGCCCTGACCCAGGCGTTTGCAGGTGTTATTTTCAGTGCGCTCTGGTATTACGCGACAAAAGATCGCAGGTTCTCTGATCCAGACCTTTCCCAGGCAACTGTACATTATTTTATCATGCGCGAGCTTCTTATCTCCCTGGTGTTTTTAATCTCAATTGGAATTGCACTCTATAACACCCATATTGCCGAGTTATCATGGATCTTTATTGGGATTCTCATATGGTGGGTGGGGAAACATTTCTACAAAGAAATGCTGCCAATTGAGGATCAGACCGATTAAATACCGAACTGAGTGGGGTTCTGTCAAGTCTTCGGGGGGTTGCATTAAGCCTTCATCGAGGAAAATATGTCGCCCCCCGCAGACTTTACAGAATCTTCGTCATAGTATAAAAAGTAATTCACTATATTTAGTGTAATTTTTTTAAAAAGATTACATTGCGAGATTTTGAATTCCGGAAAATGAAAGACTCAGCAGTTGAAGATTTCAAAATCCCCGGCTGCCGGATCGATATTTTTAAAAAAATCCTCAGCTCGTGGGCCGGACTTTTCCGGAAATCTATGAATCGGGCCGAACGATTTGGAATCGGTGGGAAAGACGAAAAATGGGGGCAGCCGCCCCAAAAAATACGCCCGTAAAACCGTCCGTTTCGGTTCGCGTGGAAATGGAGCCAATAAATCGGATTATTTGGAAAAATACGCCCAAATTGCGGCCCATATAATGCTCATAATCGGGCTATAGCGGCTTTCCAGCGGCCTCTTTTTCCGGGATCCATCAAATGCCTATTTAGCATGAGATCGGCCCGTAAAACGCGTCTATGCGAACTTTTTAATTCGTCCGATTGCCAAAATACGGCTGATTTGGGCTTGTTTTAAAACGAAGCCCGTAATGGGCTCCGATTGGATCCCGGTAAGGCCAATCAGGGCTTAATCTGGGCCCGGATGAGCGTAGGTCAGATCAGGGGGTTTGGGGCGGTCGCTCCCTACGGAAGAGGGCAGTCGCCACACCTGACAGGGCACCCCACGGTGGGCGAAGAAAAATGATCTGACGCATGCGACCGGAGAAAGAAACAAACAAAACAATTTCGAAATGAGAGAAATTGCCTCACAAAAAATTTTTCCAAGCCGCTGAAACGGTGCGATGCCAGACGCGAGAAAAAGCCTCGTCGGGTTTTGCGCTACGCACTTACCGGGATCCCAACGCGTGATCGGATTTGGTTGATGGAATCGTGAAGCGATGGGAGTAGGCGCACGGACATTCACTTGCCCCGCCGTGCCCCGCGAGGGGCCCTGAGGCGGGGAGCCATCGCTTTTCACCATATTTTTTATTAAACAAAGATGAAAAAAGATTTTTACTTCGTCGCAATCGTCACAATCACATCACCGACCGTGATCACGTCGACTTTCGCGCCCTCTTCCACGTAGGAATATTTCGGCGCAAACGCATTCTCCGGGATGGCGAGATCCTTGCCGTTCACCGTAATCGTTTTTGGCGGGTGAGCGAGTTCTTCGGGCGAAAGAGCCTTGACCGCGTCCATAAACGCGCCCGCATCTTTCCTGAACATCGGGCCGACCACGGAGCGGTTGAAATCGATGCCCGAAACCACCTTGTCGAGATGGGCCTTGTCGGTCCTCCAGTGGACGTCTGCGTTCAAGGTCCGGGCCGTGTCCCCTTCGTCGTTTGCGGTATGCGGGGCGTAGACCGTGACCTTCCCGAGCGGGGCATTTAAGGCAAGGCCGTTGTCGTGCTTGTACTTGCGCACTTCGGCGACGACCTTGACGAGCAGGTCTCCTTCGGCACGGGCCGCGGGATCGTCGAAGGTAAACGAGACCCAGGGCTGTTTGTGCACGCTCCCCTTGTTGAGATACGAGTAGCACTCCTCGGCAAAGTACGGGACAAATGGCGCAAGCATCCGGCAGAGTGCATCGTATGCAGCATACAGGACGCGGCAGGCGCTCTTTCTCGACACGCCTTCGGAATACAGCCGGCCCTTTGCAAGCTCGATGTAGTTGTCGGCGAGCACGTCCCAGGCAAATTCCCGGATCGCTTTCAAGGCCTCATCGAACTCGTAGTTCTCCATCCTCGCGCTGACCGTTTCCACCGTGTCAGAGAGCCGGGCGAGCAGCCACCGGTCGGCAAGCGCGGTGACCGGCGCGTTCTCATCGATGCCCTCCTTCTCGAGCTGGATGAGCGCGAACTTGGCGATGTTCCACATCTTGGTCTGGAACCGGGACGCGGCGATCACATCGTTCCAGGAGAACATGATATCGGAACCAAGAGCAGCGCCGGTGGCCGCCCACTGGCGGAGCGCATCCGCACCGTACCGTCCCACCAGTTCTTCAGGGACGATCACATTGCCCCGGCTCTTGCTCATCTTGAAACCGTCCTCACCGAGCACCATGCCGTTTACCAGGATCTGGTCCCAAGGTTTGCTTCCCGTCAGCGCGACCGAACGCAGGATCGAGTAGAACGCCCAGGTACGGATGATATCATGGCCCTGCGGCCGGATCTGCGCCGGGAAGATCTTCGGCTTGCCGGTCCCGTCCCAGCCGGTCACGTTTAAGACCGAGATGGACGAGTCCATCCACGTATCGAGCACATCCTCCTCTCCGGTAAACTCGTGCCCCCCGCATTTGGGGCAGGGATACTTCGGCTGCGTGAGGGTCGGGTCGCAGGGGAGATCTTTCTCATCCGGCACAACTATTTCGCCGCACTTATTACAGGACCAGACCGGGATCGGGGTCGCAAAGATCCGCTGCCGGGAGATGCACCAGTCCCATTCCATCTGGTCGATCCAGTTCTCCATCCGGAGCAGCATGTGCTCGGGGTACCACTTGATCTGGTGGGCGGCGTCCCGGATCTCCTGCTGTTTGATCCGGATGAACCACTGCCGGCCCGAGAGGATCTCGATCGGCGTCTTGCAGCGCCAGCAGGTCCCGACACGCTGCTCCAGTTTCTCCTGCTTTTTGAGAATACCAGCCGCCTTCATGTCCGCGAGGATCGCTTTCCTGCAATCGGTCGTGGAAAGACCGGTGTATTTCCCGGAAATCGCGGTCATCAGTCCCTTGCGGTCGATGGCCTTCCTGAGCGGGAGGTTGTGCTGTTTCCACCAGTGGACATCCTGCTTGTCGCCGAATGTACAGATCATGACCGCGCCGGATCCGAACTTCGGATCGACTGCCTCGTCCTGCACGACCGGGACAGCATGGCCAAAGAGCGGCACATTGAGGGATTTTCCCTTCAGGGCATGGTACCGGTCATCTGCCGGGTGCACCGCGACTGCGACGCAGGCGGCAAGGAGCTCGGGCCGGGTGGTCGCGATCTCCACGCCATCGAAATCGAAAAAGTTGAGCTGCGTCTCACGGTCTTCGTAAGAAACCTCCGCAAACGCGATCGCCGTCTCGCACCGGGTACAGTAGTTGACCGGGTGCTCGTCCTGGTAGATATAGCCGGACTTTAACATCCTCAAAAACGAGAGCTGGGTCTTTGAGTAGTACTTCGGCGTCATCGTGATGTACTCATTAGACCAGTCCGTGGAGAACGCCATGCGCCGGAGCGTGAGCCGCATCTGCTCGATGTTCTTCTGCGTAAGCTCGCGGCACATCCGCCTGAACTCTTCGCGGGAGACATCATTTTTCGTGATGTGGTTGAGTTCCTCGACCTTTACCTCGGTCGGAAGGCCGTGGCAGTCCCACCCCTGCGGGAACATCACGTTGTAGCCTTTCATCCGCTTGTACCGGGCGAAGAAATCGATGTAACACCAGTTCAGTGCATTGCCGATATGGAAATTGCCCGTAGGATAGGGCGGGGGCGTATCGATCACAAACTGCGGCTTTTTCGAGTTGTAATCAAAATAGTGGTCCTCGTCGCGCCAGGTATTCCGCCAGCGCTCTTCCACCACGGCAAAATCATAATTTTTTGGCAGCTGATCAGACGAAACCATTCCGTACCGGATAGGTCGTTTTATAAAATATAGTGATCGCACCGGGCCCGAAGCCACCTAAAAGAAATACCGGGATTTTGCAAGGAAAAAAACGATAAGACTCTTGACATCTGAAAACAAATGTCTTAAACAATGGTAAAGCAGCGGGGACTGGGCTACGCAGCGGCACTCGCCGGTGGAGCGGTGCTTGCCGGCCCCTATGTGCAGCAGCCATGGCTGATGGCACTGGTCATCATCCTCTTTTCCCTTATTCTCTGGAAATTCTTTGGGACGAAATACCTGGCCTACGTATTCTGTATTCTTTCCGCACTCTACGCAGTCAATCTCCTCCCTTTCGTAGTCCTTGCAACAACGCTCGCGATGATGGCCCTTGGCGAACTGGTCTTCCAGTCCGGGGCTGACGATCTCAATACCTACTTTTATTATGTCATCTCCACGGCATGGGCCGGGGTGCTTGTCATGGTGTACCTCCATGAACAAGTAATCCTGATGGTCATCTTCGGGATCATCGCCGCAGTTCTCTTAAAAGTGATCCTCTTAAAATACGAGGACTCGCTTGTCCTCGAAGGGATCGGCATTGCGATGACGATGTACCTGATAAAGGAACTCAATTATACCGCAGATATTGAGATTGTCATCGTAGCTGTTATTATCGCCTTTGTCTTCGGGTACTTCGCGTACCGGTTCAGGACTGCCGACCTGTCAGGGCTCTTCTCGATAGCGCTTGTCGGAGTCATCCTTCTTGTCTTTGCCGATGCTACCTGGCTGCTGATTATGCTCACCTTTTTTATCCTTGGCTCGGCATGCACCCGATACAAGTTCGAATACAAAAAAAGGATCGGTGTCGAACAGGGCAAGAGCGGGGCGCGGGGATACAGGAATGTTTTTGCAAACGGAATTGTCGCGTGTGCAGCGGCGGTCTTGTACGGGGTATTTGTCCAGCCGATCTTTATCGTGATGTACGTCGGGTGCGTGGCGACGGCGGCAGCCGATACGATGGCAAGTGAGATAGGTGTGACCGGCGGGATTCCTTACATGATAACAACGCTGCGCAAAGTGCCGATCGGGACAAACGGGGGTATCTCGTTAAAAGGGGAACTGGTTTGCCTGATCGGGAGTTTTGCCGTATCCCTCGTGGCACTGGGCCTGCACGTCATTACCCCCTGGATGATGGTCATCTGCACCATAACGGGATTTATCGGTACCAATCTCGACAGTCTTGTCGGTGCGCTCCTGGAAAACAAGGGCTACCTGGGCAACGCGGGAACAAATTTCCTCGCGACACTGGGTGGCGGGATTTTTGCGGTCGCGCTGTACTGGGTATTTATGGTGCATGGTGTGGTGTTGTGAGGAGTAACCCGGGCACGATTGAAAAGATAAGAATGCATTTTTGAACCCGTGTACCCTACCCAGCCACCGTTAAAAAATTCCGGCCGGGGCAAATACATTTTTGTATCGACGCAAAGTCATTGATCCGCCGCGGAGGCGTCCCTTTTGGGTGCGGCGGCACTCATCTCTCATACAGGGGCATAAAAAATAATCTGAAACTGTTTTTAAAATCAAAAAAAAATGCTGGAGTATCAGTATTTGTACCAGCGGCCCTTGCTGTCGAATTCCCCGGTCATCTGCTGGACGGTTGCCACCGGGCTCCCGATCATGCTCCGGTAGAAGCATGCCTTGAACGCAAGCAGGAGCGGCACGAGGAACACGACGCCAATGAAGATGACGGCGGCAGTGATCCACATTCCATCCGGGCCGATCAGGGTTATCAGCTGCTGGGGAGTGAACATCGATGCGAACTGGGTCTCGTTGAAGGCGGAACTGTTGTAATAGTCCACAAGCGGCT
>NZ_JBAVMX010000084.1:0-19855 GCF_049690535.1 Methanoregula sp.
GTTTGCCCGTGGAGAACAGACAAAAAAGAGCGATGTCGATGTGCTCGTTGACTTTGCACCGGGATGCGCCACGCTCCACAACTTTATCGGGCTTTCGGATTATCTTGAAGCACTGTTTAAGCGCAACGTGGATCTCCTTACCGAACCTTCGCTCTCGGACCTGATCCGGCCCTGCATCGAGCAGGATGTGATCTGGATTGAAGGATGACCGGATTCTCCTGATCCATATCCACCGGGAGATCCTTTTTCTTACAAAAATCAGCACCGGCCGGACGTATGAAGATCTCTTGAACGACGAATAGTATGCCCATGCGGTGATCCGGGCAGTCGGGGTGATCGGTGAAGCCGTAAAGAACCTCTCCGCACCGCTCAAAGACGCTCATCCCGAAATTGAATGGCGGGAGATTGCCGGCATGAGGGACAAGGTGATCCACCGGTATTTCGAGATCAACTGGCAAATTGTCTGGAACGTCATCACCGAGGATCTCCCGGCAATCCGGCAATCGACCCAAAGATTGCCGCTCTGAAAAGAGAGACCGGCGCCGCTTCCGGTACGTCATAGCCTTCCCGCAAGGATACTCAGATCTGGTATTGTCAGGAAAAGCCCCTTTAAAAAATATCAGACACCTGTTGATACCCCCGGATTTTTTTCCGGTCGAATTTTTTTTGGCCGAAAATTTTTCCGGCAAAATCCGGAATGTCCCGGAAATTTTTGCGCTGACCGGGCGGTCACCGGAACAGCACCCGCCCGCATGCAGACCATCTTCAATTATTTGCACCTGATCACGCTCGGGGCTGCCGGCCGCAAAGCACCCCACCGCACGTTGCCCGTCCCGCACATGTGGCTTATGCCCCGCCACAGATCAGCTTCTTCAGAAACCCCTGCCCTTCCGGTGTCGAAAAAAGCGGGAGATCGCGGTCAGCCGTAACCATGCTCCGCATCACCGTCACGTGCTCTTTTGTGATCGGGTTGTAGCCTTCTTTTGTGATCTCCTTTTTGCAGACAAGCACTCCCCGGCGCTGCCAGACCGGCGTCTTTGCGAGATTGACACCCCGCTTATGCATCATCTCGTGGAGCTCCTGCGCCGGCATCCCCTTGAGCTTTCGTGCCGCGTCGGTCCCGTCCATCCCTTCACTGATCAGCGCCTGCTGGCAGTAGGCGTTCAGGTGGTTACGCCACGCCTCGTCCTGCCGCCCGGTCATGTACTCGATCGCGGACTCCGGGGTTGCCTGGACAATCCGCGCATCAAAGGCAAGCGGTTCTTTTGCACCAAGGGCAAGCGTGAGGGCGCTTGCCGCGTACGAGGCGGCCACCGAATCGATCTTCTCCACCCGTCCCGAGAAGGGAAGCCCGGTAAGGTACAGGCTGATCTCGTCCGAGAACGTGTACGCAAAAACCGGGGAAAGGCCGCTCTCCCCGACCAGCAGCCGGCAGACTTCGACCATCGCATTATTGAAACCGTCATCAAAAGGTTTCGCAAACCCGAACCTCGAAGTCAGCCCGTGGAACGCGCGGCCATCAAGACGGACAAATACCGGGGAAACGGTGGTAAGATTCGAAAAGATCTCCCGGTTTTCCATAGAACACACCATGTTTTTACGGGAGAAAGAAAAGGGGGCAGTCCCGCACCACCCGCACTATCGTGACTGTCAAAAAATCCGGTTTTATTGTTCTTCCTCTATCGAGCCGGATGCAAACGCGCCCGGCAGGTGGCGGATAAGCACAATATCATCGATGGCGCTGATGATCCGGTAGGGGATCTTGAGGCCTTTGTAGTTCTTGAGCTCGAAGAGCTGGTCGTTTACCTTGCCCACGACAAGCGATTCGATCTTCTTCGAATCCACGTCGATGACAACATCCTCGACTTCACCGATGTACATGCCCTTGTCCGTGTAAATCGAAAGCCCGAATAAATCAGTAATCTGGGTTTCCATCGTTATCAGATGAAAGTATATACCATATGGGTTAAAAAGATAATCCATACTTTATGGATGGGTCTCTTCGGATCGGGCGGCTTTTTGGTATCCCGATCCTGCTTCACTACACATTCCTGCTGGTCATCCCGCTGTTTGCATATATCATCGGCAGCCAGATCGGCACCACGACGGATATGCTCAGGGACATTTTCCGGATCCCGATCGACACGAGCATTATCACATCGGGACTCATGCCCTGGATCCTCGGGACGGTCGTCGCGCTCGGGCTCTTTTTCGGGGTGCTCGTCCACGAGCTTGCCCACTCGCTCGTGGCCCGGGCAAAAGGCATCAAGATGCAGAGCATTACGCTCCTGATGTTTGGCGGCGTCGCCCAGATGGACGAAGGGGCGCCGGAACCCAGAACTGAGCTCCCCATGGCGCTTGCCGGGCCGTTGATGAGCCTCGTCTTTGGCCTCATCTGCTGCGGCCTTGTGTACGTCACCCCGGATATGGCCACTGACACCCCCACACAGGGAGTTCTTATCTTCATCTTCGGGTACCTCGGCGTGCTCAACATTATCCTCTTTGCATTCAACCTGATCCCCGCTTTTCCCATGGACGGCGGCCGGGTGCTCAGGGCAGTGCTCGCGATCCGGATGCCACTTGACCGTGCGACAAGGATCGCGGCCAATGTTGGCAAGGCATTCGCCGTCATCTTCGGGATTATCGGGCTGTTCTTCCTCTCGCCGTTCCTGATCCTGATCGCGCTTTTTATTTACATCGGTGCGAGCATGGAGTCCACGGCGGTCCAGTATAACGTCCTGTTACAGGATGTGACCGTGGGCAACATGATGACTGCCCCGGTGACTACGGTGCCCGAAAACATGCCGCTTTCAAAGGTGATCGATATGATGTACGCGAGCAAGCACCTCGGTTTCCCGGTCACCGAGCGCGATTCGCTCGTGGGCATGGTGACGCTCGCGGACGTGAACCGCACCTCGCCCATTGACCGCGAGGCTATGCAGGTCAAGGATATCATGACCCGGGATATCATCGCCCTCCCACCCACAGCTTCGGTAATCGATGCTCTCCGGATCATGTCCACCCGGAATATCGGCAGGATACCGATCGTGCACGAGGACCGGATTGTCGGGATCGTGACCCGGACGGATATCCTCAAAGTTACTGAATTAAAAAAAGTTTAGACATGATCTAATCCCGGCTGTTATATGTACGCCTGAACTCTCAAATCCTTTTTCCCGCATAACTATTTTGAAGATTACTCCCTATAATAATCAATAATTCCTGATGATCCTGTCAGAATTCTGCACATCATGATATCCGTCATCATTCCGGCATACAATGAAGAGGCCACCATCCGGCGGTGCCTCTCTGCCCTGTCCAGCCAGACCGTTCCCCGCACGTCCTATGAACTCATCGTCGTGGACGGAAATTCCAGTGACCGGACACGGGAGATTGCAGCAGAATATGCTGACCTCGTGTTTATCCAGGGATCTGAACGGGTCTCCGGCGCGCGAAACGATGGGTTTGCCCGGGCGAAATATGATATCGTCGCAACAACCGATGCCGACTGTATCGTTTCCCATGACTGGATTGAACAGTGCCTTCGTTCATTCGAGGATCCCAAAACGGTCCTTGCATTCGGCCCGGTGACCTCCATTAAAGACACTTCAAAAAACCGGCAATATGTCCTGCTCTTCGATATCCTGATACGGTTCGGGGCGGCGACCCGGATGTATTATTACACGCTCGGCTGTAACACCATCTTCCGGTATGACGCCCTGAACCGCATCGGGCTGTACAGGATTATGGACGCCGGGGACGATCTTGAAATAGCGACCCGGATGCGTAAAGAGGGAAAAGTCATCTTCAATTCTGACATGAAAGTCGGGTTTGATTTCCGGAGATACGAGCAGTACGGGTTCTGGAAAACAATCTATGAATGGTATCGTATTGTCCTCGACGGGGGGATCTCCAAAAAATATACGTATACCCGGCGGGAATATACGAACCCTGCGCCGGACGATGCGCCACGAACAACCAGGCCGCCGGAATAAGGACGGGCATGACAGGCCCCAAAAGACCGGGGGTCACCCGGTTTTTTCGGGTCCATTCTCTTTTTCTTTCTTTCCAAGCTCGCGTCTGAAGATTGCAAGACCTGCAAGGGCACCGAGAATAATATTCAGGTAGAAGGTAACAAAACGCCACAGGATCACAAAGATCCCAAGCATTCCCGAGGGAACGATCAGCGCATACAGTGAGGTGGCGGAGAGCTCGGTGACACCGGATGAACCAGGTGTGAGCGGGATCATCATGATGATGGCGATCAGGATCTGGAAGAAGAAGGATTCAAGAATGTACGGCTGAAGGCCAAGGCCCATCATAATGACCGACGCGACCAGGAATTCACTGATCCAGAACAATCCTGTCAAGACCCCCCCGGCAAGCAGCCCCCGGCGGGCTGAACCCGTAAATGTCTTTAATGTCATAAAAAAATTGTCGATCTCGCGGTCAACCCGACCGGATATTCCCTGATCCGGCCCGGACGACCGGAAGAACCGGGGGGCCAGCCAAGTGATCAGCCGCACGATAAAAGATTTTGTTTTTTCGGGATATTTTATGGCAAGAACCGGAACAAAGAGGATACTGATCATGAAGATCCATGCGATAATAACAAGGATGACGAGCGCGGGACTGAACGTATGTAGGAAGTACTGTGTCATCAGTGCCATGATCAGGAGACCCATGACGGTCAGGATGATCCCGTCAAGGAACCGTTCCATGACCACCACTGCCGTGGCATCACCGAGTTTTACTCCTGCCCGGTAGAGTTCATGCACCCGTACCGGGTCGTTTCCCATCTGCCCTGGGGTGATGGTCCCGGCAAGCAGCCCGGCAAGTACCATGTTCACACAGTTCGGGAGAGATACACGGTAGCCAAGCGAATCTGCCATCAGCTGGATCCGTACACCCCAGAGCACCAGCGCAAGAAAACGGAAAAGGATGGCAAGTCCGAGGAACAGGAGATTAAACGAGAGGATAGATACGATCGTTTGTTTGTTGAAGGTTGTCGCGAATATAAAGATAAGAACGGATAGGCTGAAGAGGAGGGTGAGTGCAAACCAGCCACGTGATGATAGTTTCACCATAGTTCTCCCGACTCCCGGGTGTCTCCCTTCGAGCGTTCTAGTCAATTCGCATTGTCAGGTTGTAATGATTTGGATGGAATTTTGGGCTGCTCTGTCATCTGGTGCAGCAGCACCTGTGCAAATCACTTCTCCCCTATCCGACCCCCATCTCAAAATAGAGAGCATACAGATCCTATTTTGCGTCAGAGAAACTGATATTTTTTATGAAAAAAATGAATTGGGTGTTGGGGGTCGGATAGGGGAAAAGTGTCAGGGGTATGGCATATGAGGTATTTACAAGAGCAAAAAATACACTGGAGATTGATTAGGGTCACCGGTTCTTATCGAACACCAATGTACTAATCAGACCTCCCCATTGTGAGGATTCCATGGTATTATTCCAAAATTGTAAACGGTAATTGATCCGTCGCGGGGGCATCCCTTCGGGGGGCGGGGGCGTTCATCGCAATTGGAACATGGACGCATCAGGCCGCAATACAATCAACGATGGAATAGAGATCGAAAATGGATGGGGATTACTGATGAGCGGTATGACTCACGAATCTTTCTTTTTTGTATCAGGAAAAAACGAGATAGACCGAGATTATGTGAGTGTGTAACCTTCAACTCAACCCCATAGTGCACTAATTATATCGAATATATTAGAACTGCATCAATCCATCCACCGCCGACTTCCCCGCCACCTTTCGGTATGCTTCGAGACCGGCAAACGGCCGTTTCGCGATCACGGCAGCCACCCGTTTCTTCCCGACGCCGGGTAGCCAGCGGAGTGCTGTTGCGGGCAGGGTATTGACGTTGAGCGGGAGCGGGAGTGCGGTGATCGACCGCATCCCCCAGTCCACCACGACCACATCGATCACGGTGCGGACGGGAAGGTTCACCGGGATCCCCGCGAGGATGGGGTATGAGCCCGGCTGCCGGCCAAACGAAAGTTCCCCGGAGACCTCGATCCGCACATCGCGGAGAATGGTCCCGATCGGGAACACCCGCTGGAGCATCGGCAGATCGATGTTCTGCCGTACAAACTCCTTGAACGCCTTAAAACGCCGCTCGTTTTTCCCGAGCGTATTGTCCGTATACGCCGGAGTCCCCTCAAAGGGCATCACCTGCCGGATGTTGACGCGCCGGACCATGAGTCCTGCCGCGAGCACACGGGAAAGGAACTGCTCGTTTTTATCGTAGGTCGCCGCCGTCTCTCCCGCAAGCCCGCAGACGAAGTTGAGGCCCGGCAGCAGCTCGGGGATCCCGTCCCGGCGCATTCCTCCGACTTCGTTTACGATCTCTATGGCCCGGAACACTTCGTCCGGCTGGGCCTTGAGGTTGTTTGCCACGATCACGGCCGGGTCGGCGGTCTCCATCCCGAACGCGGCGACATCACCGGGCGTGTGGTGCCGGCAGATCGCAGCAAGAGCATCCCGGCTCTTCTCCTCGTGCCGGGCGATGGTGGCCGGGTTCGTATTGTCGATGTGGAGCGTTTTAAGATCCGGGGCTGCATTCCGGATCCCGGAAAAGAGCGCCTCGATCAGGTCCGGCCGTGGTGCAGGGTACTCCCCCTCTCCTGCACCATAGGCAAGGATATCCGGCTGCCGGCCGACCCGGAAGTGCCGGGCACCGTATGATGCAAGCGCCGCAACTTCGGCCACGACACCCGAAACAGACCGGTACCGGGGCCGGCCGTAGAATGGCTCGGTACAGAACGAGCAGCCGCCCGTCGCCCCGTGGGAACAGCCCCGGGCGGTCTCAAGCTCACACATCACGTACGGGTAGTCCGGGTGCTGTACGATGATGCCGGCCCCAAGAACGCTCCACGGATCGATGCAGGTGTAATCGAATGCACCGGTGGGCTCGGCCCCGGTAAGGTACCGGTCAAGCGCCACGGCAGGCTCACCGCTCAGCAGTGCATCGAAGCCGGTGATCAGCTGCCGGACGGCTTTTTTCCCGCCCTCCCCGGCATACCCGAAACTGATGGGGCCGCCGATCAGTTTCTTTGAGGCCCGGATCATGTGACCCACCTGCTGGATCTCGGTTAAGGTGGCAGGGGTGCCGCCAAGGTATTTCCCCGGCACGGTGACACCGGCGATCATCACGAGCAGGCCGACCCGGTTCATCGTCATTGCCAGCTGCGGATCGCTCCTCAGCTGGTCGATGGTGAGGTACCGGACGGAAAAGCCGTGAGCGGCAAGCGCTCCGGCGACCGTTCTGATATACGGTGAAATATACGGCGGGACACCAAGGCACGCGGGTTCGTCCACGTACCCGTCGAGGATGACCGCTTCCCGGTTTTTATCTTCGTCAGCAGTCATGGCCGATCAGCGTAAGGAGATTTTTTGCCCACATCAGTTTCCCGCGCTTGACCGGGTCGACATTCTTATCGTCAAGGTCAAAGCCGATGAGTGTAATCGTTTTCGCACCGAGCGCGTCGGCCGCAAAGACCGCACGGTCGCCATCGGAAAAACCGCCGAAATTGTGGACATGGGGGAGCGGTGTGCTCTGCGTGGTAGCGACAAGCGGGCCGGTGAATTTTTTCACCCAATGACGGAGGAGCGGCATATTGTCGCCGTGCGCATGGACGACCACGATCGTTCCCATCGCGTTCATCTCCAAAAGCAGATCGGTTGCCCCGTCAAGATCCGTGAAGACCGCGTCGGGCCGGATACCGTGTGAGAAGAGGACATCGGCTGCTGCGTCGGCTGCAAAGACCACGCTCCCCGGGGGGATGCGGCCAAGCTCCTTTCTGAGGCAGGGAGCGTTCCCGCAGACCACGACATTGTGGTCCCTGACAAGCCGGGAGAGTGAGGGAAGATCATCGCGGGCGGTCAGGGTCGCAAGCAGTGCAGCGGCATTCTCATCATCTTCACGGGAAAATCCAAAATACTCGAGGATCTCGCGGTAGTGGGGCTCCCAGAGAGAAAAGTCCATGCGGTCACCTGCACATGAGGGGAGAGGAGGGCGTTTCCCTGCCCTCATTCCTCATTTTTCTTTTCCTCGTTTTCAAGGCCGACGAGGTTCTTGAACTTCTGGAGGATCGGCTCGATCGTGATGTCAAGGAGTGCCACCTTGTCGGTCACGGTCCCGAAATAATGGAGCGGGAGGTTTGCTGCCGCCATGTTCGGGTGGCCGCCTGCATCTCCCATCTCCCCGAACGCCTCGGCAAGCGCGTTCCCGATATGGAGCCGGATGTCCCGGTTCCGGGCCGAGATCGCGATCGCGGTATCGGTGATCCCGTACACGAGCGCCGTATTCACGCCTTCGAGCGTGATCAAGAGGTCGGCGGCCTGCGGGAGTGCATCGCGGTTCATGACATAGCCGACGTTCGAGAAGAGGTACCCGCTCTGGATCTTCCGGTTCTGGATCGCCTTTCCTATCACATCGATCGTCTCCTGCGACATGGACGGCGACATGATCTTGTCGAGGAGATCTGCATCCGTGAGCGGGAGAAGGAACCCGGCGTTCCCGAGATCCTGCGGCGTGACGTTCCTCTTGAACTCTTTTGTGTCCGTGCGGATACCGTAGAGGAGTGCAGTCGCGACCCTCTTATCGACCGGGATATCGAGTTCCTGGAGATACTGGGTCATGATGCTCGCGGTCGCACCGATGCCGGGCCGGATATCCGTGAATGTGCCCTGCCCGGTCGCGTGGTTCCCGTCCTTGTGGTGGTCGATGATGATATGGATTTTTGTCTGAGCCGGGACGTCGTTGTTTGCCCCCGGGCCCGAACAGTCTACCATGGCAAGGTACGAGCACTTCTGAAGTGCTTCGGGCGTCAGGTGCTCCATCTTGATGTCGAGGAGGTTCACAAACGTCCGGTTTTCCTGGTGCCCGATGTTTCCTTCGTAGAAGATCCTGGAGGTGAGCGTCTTTGAGTTTGCGTGATGTGCGATCTCGGCAAGGGCCATGGCACTTGCGATCGCATCCGGGTCCGGGTTTTTGTGAGTGATGATCCCAAGGATACCGTCCCAGCCGGCAAGGAGCGAGAAAAGTTTTTGTGAGATCCGGCTCGCGTGCTGCTTCTTGATCTGGAAGACGGCGGTCTTTGCAACGACCTCCTGCGGGTATATGACGAGGTCCACACCGGCGGCCGTAAGTTTGCCGCCGGTTACCGGGTCGACAGCCCGGGCGATCACCTGCACGGCCGGGTACCGTTTTTTTATGGCAATGACAGCGGCAAGGTTGGCATCCGCGTCGCCGGTCATCACAAAGGCGATCTCGAACTCCGGGAGCCCGACCAGCATATCGGATGACGTAATGTCCCGTACGTACCCGTCGTATTTCTGATCGCGGAGGTGGCGTACGCGCGACTCGTCGCGGTCAACGACGATCACGCGCTCGTTTTCCTTCGCGAGTTCGAGGATGATATTGTAGCCGTTTGTACCGCACCCAAGGATGCAGTATTTTATCGGAGCTGCCGACTCAAATGCGGCGCTGTCAGGCATATTAGAAGAAGATGTACCACGCCCACGTATAAAGGGATTCTCCGGCCATCCGGATTCACAACTTCCAAAACATTTATTCGGCTGTAACAGCCACATTATTAGGCTACGTGGGTCTGTAGCTTAGTTCGGCATAGCGGCGGACTCTTAATCCGCAGGTCAAGGGTTCAAATCCCTTCAGGCCCGCTTTTCCTTTCATTGTTTCCTGTTGTATCTGTTTTTTAGCATTCGCGATCGTTCCTGACGCTTCTCCTTTCACCAGAACTCGTAGGCCCCCATGCCGAGATTGCCCCAGTACCAGCTCTGGTGGAGAACCGATCCCGTTGCACCCGGCCCGGCTGCACCCAGAGCCGTAAGAAGCGGCATAAAGTGATCGGGGTATGACTGGGCGTGGACTGCCGACGGTGCGAGTTCCCGGTAGTGCACCAGACTGTTTTTATCGCCGGAAGTCACTGCACGGTTCAGCCATTCGTTAAATGCGATTGCCCGGCGGTCCGTGGGGAACCCTTCACCCAGTGCAAATACCGGGTCGCCCAGCGGGTGGACGGCCCCGCCGCTCCCGAGGATGAGCACACCCTCGTGCCTGAGGGGGGCAAGTGCTTCCCCGAGTGCGAGGTGACGGGCCGGGTCAAGGTGACCCTGGATGGAGAGCTGGACGACCGGAATGCCGGCCCCGGGAAACATCAGCCTGAGGGGTATCCATGCCCCGTGATCGAGACCACGGCCGGTGTCGGTTTCGCAGGGGATCCCTGCAGTGTCAATAAGACCGGCAACCCGGTGGGCGAGGTCCGGCGCACCCGGTGCCGGATACGAAATCCAGTAGAGTTCCTCCGGGAACCCGGAGAAATCATGGATGGTTTTTGGGGCCGTCACCGCATTCACGGTTGGCCGGGTCGTGTTCCAGTGAGCGGATATACAGAGCACTGCAGCGACGCCCGGGTAGCGTTTCCCAAGCCCGCCCAGGAATTTGCAGGCCGGTACCTCCGGTTCGATCGCCAGGGTCGGAGCACCGTGCGAGACAAAAACGGTGGGAAGGGATACCGGTGTCATGGCTGATGGTTGATCCGCCAGGCAAAAAAAGCGGCGGGTTGTGGCCTATCATTTCTCCCACCCACGAAGAGGGTAGCACATGATATATTATAGCAAACGGGAAAGGATTACGTGGAGCAGTGAGATCTATAATGGAGTTTTCAGGGAGCAGGACCGAGAAAAATGTCCTTGCAGCATTTGCCGGGGAGTCGCAGGCCCGGAACCGGTACAGTTACTTTGGCAGTGTGGCAAAAAAAGAGGGCTACGAGCAGATCGCGGCCGTTTTTTTGCAGACCGCTGAAGAGGAAAAAGAGCACGCGAAACTTTTCTTTAAGTCCCTCAAAGGCGGGATGGTGGAAATCACCGCCGGGTATCCCGCAGGTGTGATCGGCACCACACAGGAGAACCTCAAGGCAGCTGCGGACGGCGAGATGATGGAGTGGGGCACGCTGTACCCGACCTTTGCCACAACCGCAAAAGAGGAGGGCTTTGTCGTGATTGCCAATCTCTTCCGGCAGGTAGCGGTAGTCGAGAAGTATCACGAGCAGAGATACAACCGGCTCCTCACAAACCTCGAAAAGGGGACGGTGTTTAAACGCGACACACCGGTAAAGTGGTATTGCCGGGAGTGCGGATACGTGTATGAGGGGACGACAGCCCCTGCACAATGCCCGGCATGCGGTCATCCCCAGGCATATTTTGAGATTTACGCGGAGAATTATTGAACCGGCATTTCTGATTTTTTTTATATATTCAAAGAGGCAGCACTCCTCCGGTCGATCAGAGGTTTTCTGGTTTATGCCGGGGATCTCACCGGATCCAGCCCATCTTTACCCACCGATCGTACTCATCGGTGCGGAGATCTCGGTTCTCTTCAACAATTGACCGGAAGTACGCACGGTTGTCCACAAGGATTGCCTCCTGCACCGGATCGGCGTACCCGTCCCGGATCGCTCCGACCAGTTTTTTCCCGAGCGCCCGGGCGGCAGGTTCCGCCGCATCCACGGCTCCCGCTTTTTCCCCGGTGGCAACGCTGATACCTCCCACCGATACCACGCCAAGGTAGTTGAGAACATGGGTGAGATAAGCAACCGTCTCATCGCCACCGGATTCTGCGGTGGTCACAACAGCACACCCGACTTTCCCGGCGAATTGCTGGTAATGGATCGCGTCCGCGAGCCGGTCGAAGAACACCTTTATCTGGCCGGTAACATTGTCGATATAGACCGGTGAGCCAAAGACAATGGCATCTGCATCTTTCATCCGGGCCAGAAGAGCCGGGACATCGTCATCGTTGACGCAGATGCCGTTAAGGGTACACGCATCGCATGCGGTGCAGGGGATGATCCGGCAATCGGCAAGGTCGATCATTTCTGTCTCTGCACCGGCGGCCGCTGCTCCTTCGAGGACAAAACCGGCCAGTTTCCGTGTGCTGCTCCGGATTGTCCGGGGACTTCCGTGGATGGCAAGGATCTTCATGGGGGTGGCTCCGTTGTGTACCTGAAATTGGGCGGGAAAGAATATGAGGGAAGTGGATACAATTTTCCCCGTAAATTCCCGGAAACGATGCCGGCGAACGGGTCGATGGCGGGGTTATCCGGATTTTTTTGTACAAAACTCAAACACGCACTTTTTGTCATCGGGAGTGTGTGCCTCGTGGGGCCGTTTTACGAGTGTCGGAGAAAGAAAACCGGCGGCCATCAGGTGCCGGGTCAGCTCTTGCCGGGGTATCACCCGGGGTGGCCCATGCTCGTCCGGGGCACAGGAATCTCCATCATCGATCCCGAGCGTGGAGCCAAAGAGGTTGCCGCCGGGCCTGAGTGCCGCCCACGCGTTGTTCAGGTACCCGCACAGCTCGTCATCGTCTGCGATCACGTGGATGACGGAACCGGAATAGATGGTGTCAAAGGTCTCTTTCCCAAACAGGAACGTACCGTTCACGACAAAGAGATCCCGGATCGATTTCTCATCACGGTACAGATCAAACCCGAGATTGATACTCTCCCATGAAAGATCGAAACCGGTGATCTGCGCCCGGGGGAAACCATCGCGGAGGAGCTGCCGGATATTGTCACCGGTGCCGCAGCCATAATCGAGGAACGGGCCGGTGCGTTTAAGCATACGGGCATAGAAAAAATGACTCCTAATCCGCGGCTCGCCAAGGATCGAGAGGATATGCGGGTACGGGACACCGTCCTTTTCGTACTTCCCGATGAGCTCGTCGCAGTAACCATCAGGATACGGGACGCCAAGGGCCCCGATCCGGTGCATTGCGGCAGAAAGTTCGCCTGCAAGCGTTTTTCCATCCCGGAACCTGCGGGAATGTGCGGCTGGCATGATTGATGAAGTGTTGGCTCCCGATAGACTTTGAAGGTTGCGGGTGGCTGAGGGCCGGGAACACGGTGGAGCAGGACAATTCTTTTTTAGCGTTCTGCTACTCTTCCATGTCCGGCAGGTTCAGCCGTACATCCCTATAATCGGTGTACTTTGTGAGCAGTTCGACAACAACCGGCAGCGGATCGCTGAAGATACCGGTCAGATCCATCTCGCCCGGTTCTTTTGGGACGAACGCGAGATGTTCTTCTGGCGGTGCAAACTCCGCGTGCACGTCCGCCCGGTTCCCCCGTGCATCTGCCCGGTACCAGCCGTACTCGTCAAGCCAGACCGCATTGAGGCCGTGCAGGTAGAAGGCCGGACCGGCATCGCCGTGGTTTTTAAGGCGCTGGTAGCAGAGCCCGGCAGGGATCCTGTTGGCCCGGAGCAGGGCGGCAAGCAGGTGGCTTTTTGCAAAACACCAGCCAGTCTTGTGCTCCAGGACCGAAGAAGCCGAAAGGGTGACCGGATTTATCTTGTAGTCCCCGCTGTGCCGGATCTCATCGCGGACAAAGGTAAAACAGGCCTTTGCGATCTCCTCATCGCCCGTGCAGCCTTTGGCAAGGGAGAGTGCTTTTTCCCGCACTGCCGGGTGGTCGCAGTCGATGACGGGGGTGGCGCGGAGGAATTCTTCATGACCGGTATGCTTCATAGTACGGGAGATTTGGATACGGGAAGATAAAATGAACGCGGGTGACGGGCTTTCCGGAAATTAACAGAAGTCCTCGGTGATATACACCTTGTCGTCCGCTGCAATGGCGACACCGATCCCCTCGCGGTCAAATGTCGGAGTCAGGATATTTTTCTTGTGCCCCTCGCTGTTCATCCAGCCGGTCACCGTGGACTGGGCGATCTCCTCAGGCGTGCTCCACGCATACGTGTAGAGGCCGTTCTCGTACGTCACCGACGTGTAAAGGTTGTTCTGGAAGAGGTTCTCCGCGATCCCGTAGGTGTAGTACGAACTGTAGTTCTTAATGCAGGTATACCCGCTGGCGTTTCCCCGGTCGGTCGGGCTCCCGCCGGCCAGGTCCGTGTGCGAGAAGTAATTGTTCTCTGCCATGTCAGTACTGTGCCCGAGAGCGATCGTGGCAAGCGCAGCATCCGTGGAAAGCGGGGCAAGGCCGTACGCCGCCCGGTGAGTATTGATCAGTTCGTGGATCCGGTCGGCGAGCAAATCCGTCTGGATCGTGTACAGATCGTTGGAAAGTTTTCCCGCCACGGATGTGAATGACGGAGAAAACGTCGTCACCGTGGTGTCCTGAACGGCAGCCGGGGTGACCGGAGTTGTATCCGCAGGTGTACCGGCCACCTGCTGTGCCGGGGTAACCGCCGACTGGATATAATCCTGTGTCAGGCCGGGAGCGGGCAGGGTTGCCAAGGATGTTGTCGTTATTTCAAGTTTGGCAACGGGAACACCGGGGGTTTCGGTTCCTGTCGGGGTTTCCGGAGCCGTGCCCACGTTTGCCATAATGGTTCCCCCGGGCTGCACGCACCCGCCCATGAGAATAAACAGGATGACAATGATAAGGAGCACGATCGCCACGATGACGATTCTGAAATACGGGTGCTGCCACACCGGTACCCGTAATGGTTTTTTGCCTTTCGGTGCCGCTGCGTATCCGCCACCATAGGCACTGGCCCCGCCCGCACCGTACCGGATGCCAACGCCCGGCGCCGGGGTCTTTTTCCATTCTGCAAGGCCGGTGCACGCGTGGTTGGGCGGCAGCCGGTGCTCATCGCAGAAATTCCGGCCGCAGTACTGGCAGTGGAACGGGAGCGAGACATTTTTCCCACAGAAGTCGCAGCGAGGCATTGCTCTTTCTCACTCTCACCCGGGAACTCATAAGAGCTCCGGTGGAGAGAGATGAGGTAAAAAAGGGGGTGACCGTACCTGCATTCTTCCAGGATATCATCTCCGACGGAGAGGGGGCCAGGCCGGATCCGTGACCGGAGGGTTCCAGTGGAAATGGTGCCAACACGCGACAAAATTATTCATATAAACGGGTATTTTTGGAAACGGGGCATTTATAACAGGAAAAAACCGTGCAAATTAGAAACGATCCTTTCATCGCGAAAACGGGACAGATGAATTGGTCATGCGGGACCCTTTGAAGGGCCAGGAACGCGATTAAAGCCGAAAAATAAAGGGGGTTCCCGGGCAGGTAAAATGGGATCGAGTTTTTCCTGGAAATTCCTGGGATCGACGGCGATTTCATTTCTATGCGGGAAACAGGGGCATTTGCGTGGCAGGATAGGGCGATTTTTCGGCTGTTCCAGAACCATACATAGCTATTTGCGAGGTCTCATCGCATGACGGGCGGTGATTCCAGAGTACTGGCAAGGTTCCCTCAATTACGACACCGTGGGTTATGTAGGAATTTCTCTTGTATGAACTTAGTTTTAAAAATCTCCCGTCACTTGCAACTTAAGGTAAAAAAATCAACCTGTTCCTCTCCCCACCTACCCAAAAAAGATCCGGAACCGGCATCAGAATACAATCTCTTCCCGGGCAAACCTGATCTTCGGCCCCGGCTTGTCCGCCGCGTACCCGATCGGGCAGAGCATCACCGGTGTGAGATGTGCCGGTATTTTGAGGATCCGGGAATATTCCTTCGGGTTAAAACCGCCCATAGGACAGGAATCAAAACCAAGCGACTTTGCGCCGTTCAGGGCGTTCCCGAGCGCGAGATAGGTCTGCGCCTGCGACCACGCGGCCTGCTGCTCCTTGGACATGCCCGCGGCAAACAGTGCTGCCATGCCGGTCACTTTTTCGATAATCTCTGCCGGTACATGGTTTTTCTTCATCAGTGCCCCGAGCCTCTTTACTAAACTGTCGTAATCTGAATCTGCGCAGAAGACAAGCAGGTGCGAACAGGTCGTGATCTGCTCCTGGTTGTTCGACGCCGGCCGAAGCGTCTCTTTCGTCTTTTTGTCTGCCACCACCTTGATCTTCCAGGGCTGGATGTTCAGGGCCGATGGCGCAAACCGCACCAGTTCCAGCAGCTCGTTCACCTTCGCTTCGGGAATTGCCCTGCCGTCAAACTTCTTTGTCGCATACCGCTGCATCACGCAATCTGCAAACTGCATTCTGTCACCACCGTGATATGATCCGATCATCCACCGCCCGGACGTAAAGGGTTTCTCATGGCCGTGTGGCACGTCATCGAATCCGCATAACCCAGTGCGTTGTGCGGGTCGGCATTAGAGCCGGAAAAAACCGATCAATTGCCTTATGCTTCCCGGTGCCGAAATAGACAGGACATGGGACGCTTTGTGCGGGGCGATGTGATCCTTGCCCCGGTTCCTTTTGAAGAGCGGCACGGTGCGAAGACCCGGCCTGCCGTGGTCGTTGCCGCACGGGAGAACGGGGACGTCTGCGTCTGCCCGGTCAGCAGCAGGCCACCGACCGATGCGTCGTTCATCCCCATCGGGCTTGATGATTTTGCAGAAGGCGGCCTCGATCTCTTCAGCGAGAGCTTTGTCCTCACCTCAAAGGTCACTGTACTCAGGGCCGGGGACGTGATCGGGAAAAAGGGCCGGCTCGCGGCCGATGCCATCGACGCGATCGGTGAACAGGTGCCACACCCGCCCGGTCCCCAAAAGAACCGGAAGGGTACCCGCCGATCCTTCCAAAAATAATAAACGCCGGTTTTTCCGTGACGGTCCGGCCGGATCAGTATCCTTAATATTCCCGGCATGGAGGTTTGAGGGAATGGATATCGCACACCGCCTCAAAGAGATAGAAGAGCATGTGGGCAGGCTCTCTCCCGTGCAGAAAATTCTCCTGGGTACCGACGGGTCGGTCACGCAGCTGCTGGAGTCGGTCACCGGCCACCCGGTATCGGTCCGGACCCGGGAACAGGCAGTCATAAAAGCCGATCCTCACGCCGCCGAACGCCTCAATATCACGCCCGACGATGCCGTGAATCACCGGATCGTGGAGCTCCTGGACGCAGCAACCGGGGAAGTACTAATCTACGCAAAATCGCTGACGCCGGTTGCCCGGCTTGCACCGGAGTTCCGGGACGACCTCATGAAGGCCGACATCCCGATTGGCAGGATTATCGAACGCCACCATATCGAGGCCCGAAGGGAGATCCTCACCGCCCGGGTAACTCCCGCAAAAGATGACGTGAGTGGGATCTTTTCGCTCTGTAAAAACGAACCGCTGCTGATGCGCCAGTACCAGATTATCCACGGCGGAAAACCACTTATTTTTATTGAAGAGCAGTTTCCGTATAACAAATTCCTTGACGAGCGCCGGGTGATCGTCAGGACGCCGTCGCGCCTTCACCTCACCCTCCTCGACATGAACGGGGGTCTTGGGCGGGTTGACGGAGGGATCGGGATCGCCCTTGACGACCCCGCGATCCTCATCGAGGCTCAGGCCAGCCCATCACTGGAAATCCACGGATGCGACCCCATGACGACACAACGGGTTCGGGACTGTGCAGAAAGTGTGCTCGCGAAAATACATGCAGGAAGCAGCGCGTCGATTACTGTGAGGGAACTCTTCCCGGCCCATACCGGCCTCGGGGGAGGTTCCCAGCTCGCGCTTGCCACGGCCCGGGCCTGCTGCGAACTATACGGGAAGACCATGACCACAGGAGAACTCGCCCGGATGGTCGGGCGTGGCGGAACCTCCGGTATTGGCACAGCCGCGTTCGAGCACGGCGGGTTTATCGTTGACGGCGGGCACCGGTTCGGGCCGGGCGGTGAAAAGACCGGCTTTGCACCCTCCTCCGCGTCAAAAGGAGTACAGCCGCCGCCGGTGCTCGTGCATCACGATTTCCCCGGAGACTGGCGGATCCTGCTTGCGACACCGGCGCTCCCGGAAGGGGCGAGCGGAATGAAGGAAGCCGAGATCTTCCGGAACTGCTGCCCGGTCCCGCTTGACGAGGTCAGGATGCTTTGCCACGAAGTCCTGATGCGGATGTTGCCCGGGATTATGGAACTGGATCTCGATCAGTTCGGTACATCGGTCAATACCATCCAGCAGCTCGGCTTCAAGAAAATCGAACTCTCCTTCCAGCCCCGGGAGGTGCCCGGGCTCCTTGACACGATGCGTGATGCCGGGGCGGCCGGGGCCGGTATGAGCTCTTTTGGCCCGACACTGTATGCAATCAGCGATACCGGGATGCAGGATATTAAACGGGCAGCGCAGTCATACATGCAGGACATCGGGGGCGGATCCACGCAGATCACCTCTGCACGCAACAACGGTGCAGCGGTTCGGATCGCGTAACGTTTCCCGGGCGCGAAGTTTCAGAGCACACGGGCATCGGCAGGCCCGGCACTTTGGGGCGCCCCTATTTCCCGATTGCAACAAGCATCTCTTCTAATGAGGGATACCGTGACTCGATGCGCTCCACCCGGCCGCCCGCTTCCGTTATGGCGGCAGAGCACGCGTTAAGGCCGGCCATATCCCCGGTATCGCAGGCAAGGTACCCGTCCTCTTCCCGGTACGGTACCTCGCGCCGGTCGATACGGGACGGGTCGGCGACGGAAAACCAGATCGTGTACGTAATCGAGCCGAACTGCTCGCGGAGTTCTTTCATGGTGCCGGATGCGACCACCCGCCCACGCCTGAGGATCATCACCCGGTCGCAGATGGCCTCGACCTGGAACAGGTTATGGGCCGAGAGCACGATAGTCCGGCCCTCATTTTTGAGTTTTTTTAAGTATTCGGCAATGAACCGGGATGTCATCGGGTCAAGGCCGCTTGTCGCTTCATCGTAGACGAGGAATTTCGGATCATGGATGAGCGACCGGGCGATTGCGGTCTTGCGCTTCATGCCCTTACTAAACTCGCCGAGTTTCTTGCCGTCCGGCTCAAGTGACAGGGCGGCAAAAAGCCGGCGGGTCCGCACCACGATCTCCTCCTTTGGGATCCCGTAGATCTCACCGAAGAATGCAAGGTAGTCTTCCGCGGTCATCGTCTCGTAGAGCCGGGACTCCTCGGGAAGGTACCCCAGCGTTGCCTTGAGCGCCACGGGATCCCGGACAACATCGATCCCATTTACCACGAGTTCACCGGACGTGGGGGCAATAAGTCCTGCGATGCACTTTAAAAGCGTGGTCTTGCCGGCCCCGTTGTGTCCGATGATCCCGAAGATCCCTGCGTCAGGAAACGAGAAACTCACATCGTCAAGAGCTGTAAAGCTGTCATAGCATTTGGTCAGGCTGCGGGCAGTGATCACGGCTGGTTCTCCGGCATGCACCGGGTTTTCCGGGCTTTTTATGGTAGTTTAGACTTGTGAGGAGGGGGACATATAGGTTGGGATGAGGACAAACCTCACATACTGATACAAAATTTCCCGGTCCTCCCTTGTCAGTACCGATCAGTATTTTACCCCGGTGCCCACACTACTGGTTATCACAGGTTTTTCCCGTTAAAAAAGGATCCGGGCGGATAATCCATGAGTGCAGGCAGGGACATCGCGACCATCGCACGCTGGGAGGTAAAAAAATCCTTCTCGATGCTTTCACGCGACGTCCTGCCGATTGCGATCATCCTTTTCGTGCTCCTGATCATTGTGACCGGTTTTGCCGCGCAGAGCGGCCTGCATATTCAGAACGGGATGTACCGGATCGGGGTCGATGACCCGCAGGTCGCTGCCCTTTTTGCCTCCGATGCACGTTTCACAGTATACGAGTCCGACGCCGCTTCACTTACCGCGAACCGCGGGGCGTATGATCTCATTATCGTGAACGGGCAGGCATACGCGAGCCCCACCGACAAAGGGAAATCGGCGCTCAATACGCTCGAACGGGATTACACGAAGTACGTCAATGGTGTCTACACCGGAGAGAACGATCTCTTTGCCGCGTACCCGCTCTGGATCGATGCGCAGACCGTACAAAGCGAACTCAATTTCACCACTCCCGGAAACGGCCAGTTCGTGCCGGCACCATCAGTACGGGGTCCCCCGGTCC
>NZ_JBAVMX010000085.1:0-2687 GCF_049690535.1 Methanoregula sp.
ATTACCCGCGAGTATTACCCGGTGCTTTCCGAAGGTCCCGTGACCTTTGATTTCCGGGAAAAAGACACGTGGGATGTCTTTGATCTCCGGTCGTTTGTCGGCATCGTGTCAAACGACCTCCAGTACACGTTCACAAGAACAATCACTGGCCGGGAGGTGATCCTGTCCGGTTTTTTTTCAAGCATCGGGCTTTTTAACCGGGCCGTCACCCCGGCTATGGAAGAAAAGACACAGGAGATCCAGAGGTTCCTTCGCATCGACCGGCTCAGCGACCGGCCCATGAACGAGATGTCGTCGGGCGAGGCCCGGCGCTTTTTAATCGGGAGGGCGCTTGTTTTCGATCCTGCCACGCTCATCCTTGACGAACCGACAAACAGCCTCGATCTGTCCGCACTTCACACGTTCCGGGAGACCCTGCGGGCGATCGCGCAGTCGGGAACAAGCATCATCCTTGTCACGCACCAGCTCCACGATATCATCCCGGAGATCTCCCGGGTCGTCATGATGGACGGCGGCAGGATCTCCGGCGACGGCAAAAAAACGGCGATGCTGACCGACGAGAAGATCAGCCAGCTCTTCTCGGTACCGGTGCATGTTCAGGAGGAGAACGGCTGGTACTATGCCACCGGTTACTGAAGCGATCCCGGTCCTTACAAGTACAAACCTGCACTCCTGCTGCACCCGGAAAAATACCGGTGTGCACGGGATATACTGAAACGGGACCGGTCCAGTACCCGGTAACCCGGCGCTCTGCATCGTCCCTGCATCATAATACGGTGTTATACTCACGGAGCACCAATATCCTGCCACGCATCCGGGGATGAGGGGCATCCCCGCACAGGGATCCGATACATGCTCACGTTTGATGAGATCAGGGAATATGCCGGGGACTCCGGACTCTCCTCCCCCATGGCAGAAGAAAGCCGGAAGAAATATGGCGTAAACGTCATGACGCCGCCGGAACAGGAACCGCTCTGGAAAGAGTACCTGAAAAATTTTGATGATCCCATTATCAGGATCCTGATTTTTGCTGTCATACTCTCCGCTATTGTCTCGTTCTTTTCCGGGAGCAGCCTCCTAGACACGGTCGGGATTATCATCGCGATCCTGCTTGCCACCGGCATCTCCTTTTACAACGAGTACCGGAGCAGCCGGGAGTTTGAGGTCCTCAATGCCCACCGCGACGATATGGTAATCAAGGTGGTCCGGAACGGCAACCCCACGCTTGTGCCCTCCCGCGATATCGTGGTCGGCGACCATGTCCTCCTTGAAGCCGGCGACGTGATCCCGGCTGACGGTTGGCTTCTTACCTCGGACGAACTTTTCTCTGATGAATCCGCGTTTACCGGCGAGAGTGAACCGGTCAGAAAGGAGACGGACGACAGGGTTCTCAAGGGAAGTTTTGTGACCGCAGGAAAAGGCCGGATGATTGCCGGGGCGGTCGGTGATGCAGCCGAAATGGGTGTGATCGCCGCAACGCTCGGGATCGATCATGCGACAAAGACCCCGCTTGAAGTAAAACTCGAAACCCTTGCCGGGCTCATCTCGAAATTCGGGTACGCGATGGCGATCCTCATCTGCAGCACGCTTGTTATCCGTGGCATCCTTCTCGGCGACATCACGGGACTCAACCTCGCCACCGCAAACCACCTGCTCCAGTACTTCATGCTCGCGGTCGTGATTGTCGTTGCCGCCGTTCCCGAGGGGCTGCCGATGAGCGTTGCACTCTCACTCTCCCTTGCCATGCGCAAGATGACCCGGGCGAACTGCCTTGTTCGGCGCCTTATCGCCTGCGAGACCATCGGGTCTGCGACTTCGGTCTGCACCGACAAGACCGGGACGCTCACGAAAAACCAGATGGAAGTAGCCGAGGCCTCCGTTACTGCCCCCGCCGGGCCGGGCCGGGTCCAGAAAACTCCTGCAGAGTGGATCGCGCTGAATGCAGCCGTCAACGGTACCGCATACCTTGAAGAGCGGGAGAACGGGAGGGTGATCGTGATCGGGAACTCGACCGAAGGGGCACTTCTCCGGTGGCTGCAGGCGCATGCGATCGATTACCGGAACGTGAGAAAAGAGTGGGTCGCGATCCGACAGAATCTCTTCGATGGCAAACGTAAACGCATGTCGACCGTTGTGGAGATCAGCGGCCGGCGGTTCCTGCTGGTCAAGGGAGCGCCGGAGGTCCTGGCCGGTCTCTGCACGGCGGCACCCGATCTCCTGGGAGTCGGCACACTTTCTTCCCGTGCGATGAGGACACTCGCATTTGCCCACCGGGAAATTACCGGGGATGACGAGACCGAGACCGGGCTTGTCTGGGATGGTTACGTCGGCATCCGTGATCCCCTGCGGGACGATATCGCTGCATCCGTGGCCCTCTGCCAGCATGCCGGCATAAGGGTACGGATGGTCACCGGGGATAACCCGGTAACCGCACAGGCGATTGCCCGGGAGGCCGGCATCCTAAACAACGGGATGGTCATGACAGGAAAAGAGTTCCGGGCGCTTTCAGACGAAGGACAGGTCGCAGCCGCAAAAAATCTTGACGTGATGGCCCGGGCCGAACCCCTGGACAAGTTCCTTCTCGTGCAGGCGCTCCAGAAGACCGGGGCGGTCGTGGCCGTGACCGGCGACGGGACAAACGATGCCCCGGCGCTCAGGCACGCGGATGTGGGACTTGCGATGGGGAT
>NZ_JBAVMX010000086.1:0-12072 GCF_049690535.1 Methanoregula sp.
CCTCAAAGACGCCGTCGCCGTATAAAAGACCGTGATCGAAAACGGAGACCTTTGCGAGGCCTTCGGGCACATATTTCCCGTCAATGTAAATGATCATAAACTCTTATGGGGTGTGGATTGTCTTGTAGTTTATTCTTTGATCCGGTGCGGTTGATGATCCGGGCATCAGGCAAATCATCCCTCAATAATGAGGAGATCGTAGCAGAATAATTACGATGTGTGCCGCCGCCCCCGGCAGGAAGCCCTCAACGGTGGATCAATAACTAAAATTAAAAGAGAAATCAATACAAAAAATCCCTTGCCCCGCCGTGCCCCGGAGGGGCCTTCATGGCGGGGAGCCCTCGAATAATTTACCATGGACTCTGCTGACGGATGATACCCGGTCTTTTTCCGATTTCTTCTCTGATCAGCCTCTCCAATCCCTCACAGTAAAGATGCGAATAAAAACTACAGAATTTGATTTACACCCGGCAAACGAACCCTCACTTCCGGCACCCATCGACAAAGTTCCGGAACATATCCCGGCTTCCCACCGGGTGCAGGTGCGTGTAACTCCCGAGCGTGTTCTTTGTCACTGCGCCGTCCAGTTTGTCTTTTATGCCGATGCCCCGCGAGAGCTGGTAGGCATACTGGGTCGATGGGTCGAGCACCACTTCCGAGTAATGGAACTCGTGGCCCCGGAACCGTGCAGCACCCATCGGGCAGCCGGCACTGCTCGTCCCCTCAACATAACTGACCACGCGCCTTGCCGGCATCCGGGTCTCGCCCGGAAATACCCCGCACATCGCGCCGGAGAGTTCTGACTTCCTGCCCTGCCAGCCCTCTTTGAGCACCATCCTGTCGGTGAGATACATGAGCCCGCCGCACTCCGCGTAAACGGGCGTGCCGTTCTTTGATACATCGCGGATCGCCTCGCGCATCCGGTCGTTTGCCTCAAGTTCCGGCACGAAGAGCTCCGGGTAGCCCCCGCCGATAATGTACCCGTCTGCCCCCGGCAGCCGGTCGTGGACGGGGCTGAACTGCACGACACTGGCCCCAAGCGATGAGAGGACATCGAAGAGATCGGCATAGTAAAAGTTGAACGCCTCGTCGTAGGCAACCCCGATACGCACGTCTGATTCCGGCGCAGGGTCGAGCGGCGAACTCTTTTGGGACGAGGAGATATCCTTTGCAAGCGCGAGGAGCCGGTCGAGATCCACATAGTTCCCGATAATGTCCGTGATCGTCCTGATCCGCTCGTCAAAATCCCCCCGGCCCGCACCCTCGCGGTACGGGACAAGGCCGAGGTGGCGCATGGCAAGCTGCATCTCCTCAATCCGGGGGATCGCACCGATCACCGGCACGCCGCAGTAGTACTCGATCGCCCGCGTCGCTTTATCCGTGTGCGAGCCACCCTTGACCTGGTTGAGGATGACACCGGCGATCCGGACATCGGGATCGAATGCCTGGAACCCCTTCACGATCGCGGCAGCACTCCGGGTGATGCTCTGTGCCGAGACCACAAGCACGACCGGCAGGTCGAGCGTTTTTGCGATGGCTGCCGTGCTGCCGGTATCGTCCAGTGCCTCGGCCCCTTCGTAAAGACCCCGCACCCCTTCGACAAGCGCGATATCGGCTCCCCGGCACCCGAACGAAAATATATCACGGACCTGACCGTCACCAAGTGCAAAATTGTCAAGGTTCCGGCAGGGCCGGCCCGAGACTGCGGCAAGGTACGATGGGTCGATATAGTCCATCCCGACCTTGAAGGTCTGGACAACTCCCTGTTTTTTTAAGAGCGCTGCAAGGGCAAGCGTGATGCTCGTTTTTCCGCTGCCGGACCGGTCGCCGGTGATAAGTACAGCTTTCATCGTGCGAGGCTCCTGATCACCGCGCCAAACTCGCTCTCCACGATATCCCGCACGCCCAGCGTTTTCGGGTGGAGGTCGATCTCGACGAGCACGTGCTGGTGCCCGATCGCATGGAGCGGCGCGACCTGCCGGGGGCCGTTTGTCACCGAGAAGCACTCGATCCCATTGGTATATTCCGGCGGGATCGCATGCGGAACGCCCACGATAAACGCAAACTGAGGTGCAAGTTCCCGGATACGGGCCCCGAGCGCATCGCCGTTTGCCCCGTACTCGTCCAGCGCCCCGATCACTTCCAGCGGCACGCCGCGCTTTGTCATCTCGTCCCGGATCCTCTGGGCATCCACCCGGACCTTGGGCAGGCCCCGGTTATCGACGTTTGCGATGTACGTGATATTCGCACCGGGGGAGGCATCGTGGAGCGCGATCAGTTCGTCGGCAAACATGTATGCGGTCTCCTTTTTTGCATTCAGGATCGCGACGCCCTTTACCCCGCTCTTTGCGCATTCGATGAGGCGCTGTGCAGCGACGTGTTTTAAGTCACCCCGCGAGGGTTCGATGTATGCCTGCGAGGCGGCGCCCCGGATTTTCTCGACCTCGTTTGCTTTCTCCATGAGCCGGTGCTGGCGGACGAGTTCGTCCCCGGTGATCCAGCCGGCCTCTTTTGCCGCGTCAAGGGTCGCAAGCACGCCGGCAATATTTTCCGGGAAGCCCGCGTGAATGTCGACCGCGATCGTCGGTGTTGTGACGCCGGCGCTGTCAATGGCGGACGCAAGATCCTCGCCGATGATCATCGAGACGCAGGTGCCAACCACGGCCATCTTCTTTGGGGCAAAATGGTCTTCGGCGTACCGCAGCACTTCTTCAAGCGGCTTCTGGCCGCCAAAGATAAACTCGTTGTCCGCAAGCGCGGTCGTGAGTACCCGCATCCCATCCTCTTCGAGAAGCCGGGCGTGTTTGAACGAGCAGCCCGAGGGGCCGTGCAGGATGGCGACATCCACTTCGAGGTCACGTGCGGTATAGAGTGCGGCCACGATCGAACTCGGGCGGGGGTGCATGAATCGTGCTGGCATCATTTTTATCTCCAGGTCTTGACCGCAAGCACAATGGCGCCGGTCGTTGTTTTTTCAAGGGCGCGACGTTCGGCCTCTTCAAGGGTCGGACAGACCGCGTCAATCTTCCACGGGAAAGAAGCCCCGGGTTCTTCCGCCGGTTCCGGCGGGTCGCCCACCCAGATGACCGACCGGGGCCGGATCGTCCCGATTGCGGATCTGATCTGGTCCTGTGGGAACCCCTCGCAGACAGCACCATCGCCTTTGACCGATCCAATCACCAGCGTGATGTCGGGAGATCCTGCACAGGAACGGGCGTAACGGGCTGCATCGATCGTTGTTCCAGCGGTGGTACCGCTGTTTGCATTGTCAATGACAAGAACGTTATTATGTTTTTTTACCGACATGCGCCCTGCCACACCGGCAAAGGTGGAGAGAGGTACTGGATCGTACCCGAGCATCACCACGGCCGCGCCGGCCAGTGCAAGAGGGACCCGGTACCCGGAGAGGGCAAGCAGGGGGCTCGTGAATGTTGAGGTTCGGTCGCCGAGGGTAATCGTGCATTTCGTGCCGGAGACACGGGCAACATCATCCAGCTGCACGGCATCAGCATGTGCCACGGCCGGGATACCGGGGGCGAGCAGGAGGCGCCGGCTTTTTCTGGCCGATGCCATCTTTTCTGCAAGCGCACTTTTTTTCCCGGCGGCGCACCGGTAATCAGACGGGGAAGTGATGACGGTAAGGTCGCCGGCGCCGGTCACCCCTAGAGACTCTTCAGCGACAAGCCAGCCATTAAGGGAGGTCGCCTTTTCTGCAGCCGCAAGCACCGAGGCCGGCGTAATACTTTTTTTAAAGAGCAACGTTCCCCCGGGCATCGCGTATGTCCCGGTTGACGTGTGCAGGACACCGGGGCCGGGCAGCAGGTGCGCGAGTGCGTGCGCCGTTGTCGTCTTTCCCTGCGCCCCGGTGATCTCGATCATCGGGTGGGGCACACGGCCGTCAAGCAGCTGTCGCACCGCTTCGTGATGGGAGATCACCGGCTCCGAGCCGGAGCGTCCGGCAAGCAGCGGGTGAGCCGGGTCAAGGTGCACCGGGGCAACAATGAGGTCGTATGTCTCTTGTGCGGCCCGTTCTGCAGCGCCAGGTGTCGTGCCCCGGTACACGTCAACCATATTAACGGTATGGCCGGCCCGGGCAAACGCTTCCCCGATTTCACAGCCGCCATGGATCGTATCGAGTACCAGGATCCGCATATGCCGGTTCAGATAAGGGTAAGCGCCTTACGGGCGTTCTTGACCATCAGCTCAGCAAGCAGCGGGTCGATCCCGATAGGATCTGCGTACACGAGCGGGATGGATTTCCCGTTAAGGGTAAAAGTCCCTTTCTTCGATCCTTCAGGAAGACCAATTTCGGAGGGAATGTCTTTTTCGATGTGGACGCCTTTTGCAAGAAAAAGAGGGACGACCACAAGCGTATCGATATTTTCTTTCCTGAACTCGGCAAGCGCATCCTTGATGGAGGGTTTATTGATATTCATAAAACCGCATTTGACCACAAACTCTGATGTCTGGGCCGCGATCAGTTTTCCGGTCGATTCTATGAGTTCCTTGTTGTAGGGCATCGTGCTGCCGTGGCCTACGAGTAACATTCCCTTCGTAACCATATAACAAATAGTATTACGGTGATCGTTAAAAATTATTACCAAACGATCTTCATGCACGTAGTTTTCACCGTAGAATGAAGACATGAAAAACCTGTGTTTCATGGAAAATGCGGAAGCATGAATCCTGTCACGTCAGATCCAAAGACATTTTACATGCGACCTGCAACTGATATGAACTTATGATGGATGCATTCGAGCGCTTCGGCCTTATCATCAACGACCACGTGGTCAGGACACCGGTAGCGATTTCATCCATGGCCGGCATCGTGGATGCAGGGTACGTGCTCGACCGTAAGGCACATATCGGGGTCGCATTCATCGGGGGATACGCGATCGATGCCCCCACCATGGATGCGGCACGGTTGATTGCCGCCGGCGGGGAGCGCAGGGAATTTCTCTACGATGATCCGGTACCGGCGCTGCGTGCAGAGATTGATCGGCTCAAAACCTGCGATGTGGTCGCCGGCATTAATCTGCGGGGCAGTTCCCCGGCCGCCTTTGCCGCCATCGCAGATGTATTCGGCGATGCGGTAATCTACGAGATCGATGCCCACTGCCGGCAGGCACCCATGATTGCAGCCGGGGCGGGGGAATATTACCTCAAAAATCCCGAAGCCCTTGTTGCGGTTGTAAAAGCGCTCAAGGCAAAGGAGGTCACGGTCTCGGTCAAGATGCGTGTCGGAGTCACCGCAGATGACCGGGCGCTCGTGCGGGCGCTCTGGGGGGCCGGTGCCGATATCCTCCATGTCGACCTCATGGATACCGGCATCCCGAAACTCCGGCAGATCCGGAACAGCTGTCCGCTTCTTATTATCGCAAACAACTCCATTACGACATTCGATAAAATGCGGGATATGCTCTCCCACGGTGCCGATCTCATCTCGCTTGCACGGCAGTCCGATGAGCATACGCTTGCCGGCCTCGATGCAGCCATCACCCGGTATGCAGATGAGGAAGGCTGGTACAACTCCCCAAAGCAGCTCTGCCGGGGCGGCGATCTCCGGGCGCTCACATTCTGCTGCATGCCGGTCAAGGAGTGCCCGCTCATCCCGGCGCTCTCGCGCATCGGGCTCTCAAAGGAAGAGTACATCCGGTTAAAACTGGATTCAGTGAAAGGCACGCCGCTCGAAGGCGGTCCCCACACCTGTTTTGGCAGCCTTGCATGGTGCTGCAAGACCTCATCACCCTGCATGTTCCGGGACATGACGCTTGCGCAGGACGGCATCCCAAAGAAAGAATATATGCGCCGGAAACGCGAGCTCTCAGATACCCTGATGAGCCGTGTGTTCCATGACGTCCCACCTGATGAGTGCAGCTGAACGGGCACAGCTTGCGATGATGCTTGAGGTCCTGGCATTCCCAAAACCCGGGAACGTGGACCGGTGCCATGATTATCCGGATACGAGACTCGAACATTTTCTTGCGTCTACTATCTTTGCCCGGCCGGCACTGGAAGAGGCGGCTTCCGGTAAAGGAAGGATTGGCGAAATCATCGGGCATGCAGTCCGGCAGACGAACGTACACAACGGGGGGAACACGCATTTTGGCGCATTCATCCTCCTTATTCCCCTTGTGTACGGCAACGGTATTGACGGTGCCATAAAAGCGATTGCCCGTACCGATGTCTCCGATGCGGTCGCGTTCTACAAGGCGTTTGCTCTTACCTCTGTCCGGATGAATACGGATGACGAGCTTGACGTGAACGATCCAAAAGCACTCGATGAGCTCCGCGAAAGGAACCTGACCCTGCTCGACATCATGCAGCACTCGGCGCCAAACGACATGGTCGCCCGCGAATGGATCAACGGGTTCGTACTCACCCGGCGCGGTGCTAATATCCTCCATCAGGTAGGGCCGGGCCGGGAGGCGATCGTAGAGATGTTTCTTACCTTGCTTGCCACCGAGCCGGACACGTTTATCATCAAAAAGCACGGTCGGGCGGTCGCGGAGGATACCATGACAAAGGCCCGCGAGGTGCTGGACGGCCGGCGCGTGCTGGAAACTTTTGATGCGGAATGCATTGAAGCCGGCATCAACCCGGGCTCGATTGCCGATATCACGATTGCGGCGATCTTTATCGCACTTGGCGAGGGATGGGAATGGGACTCATAAAAGGCGGTATCAACGAGGTGATTGCCACCACCGCCTTTAACGCGGCGCCCATCGGCATCCACTACCGGGACAAAACAGCAAGCATGATCCTTTTTTCCGGCAGCCACACCGCGGAAAACGTTGAACGGGACGGCTGGGTGGTCGCAAACCTCGTCCACGATCCTGTGCTGTACGTGCAGACCGCCTTTGAGGATCTCTCCCGCGATGCGTTTGTGGAAGAGCCGGTGGCAGGAAGGACAATGTACCGGCTTTCCGGTGCCGGGGCATGGATCGCATTTACCGCAACGGTGGAACGCAAGACAAATGAGGCGATGATGGTCCGGCTCACGCAGGAAAAAGAGATCATCGAAGAGGTTGCAGTTTACCCGGTGAACCGGGGGTTCAACAGTATCATCGATGCGACCGTGCACGCGACAAGGTACCGGGCAACCCGGGACCCAGTACTGAAAGGCTGGATAGATTACCATGCCGGCATCGTCCGGAAGTGCGGCGGGAAGAAGGAACTTGAAGCACTTGAGCTGCTGATGGGGTATATATCAGGGTGAACAGTTCAGGGACCCCGGCACACAGGGAACTTTTTTTCAAACATTAAAATACAAAACGGGCAGATGGCAAGCAATCCGAGGAAGGTAAACCGCAGGAATTAAAAAAAAAGAACACTGCGGGAAACTGTGATTTGTCCCGCACTCACCACAAAAAATGTTTTAGCAGACCCGGGGCACCGGGTCGCCCATGGGTGGCTCAATAAACCGTTCGCCACCGATCGCCGTCTCCATGATCACGTGGGAGCCGGCGACGACTCTGCCGATAACTGCGGCTTCCTTCCCGTACTTGTGCGAGCGGAGTGCCGCAAGGATCGCATCTGCATCGGCAGCCGGCACCCCCATCACCACTTTGCCCTCGTTTGCCACTTCGAGCGGGTCGATGCCGAGCATCCCGGCAGCGCTTTTCACATTTCTGCGGACCGGAATTCGCTCTTCCTCGATCCTTACCTGCACGTGGCTCTTTTTTGCCATCTCGTTAATGGCACTCGCAAACCCGCCCCGGGTCGGGTCTTTCATCGCATGGATGGTCCCCGCGTCAAGGACCGGCTCCATCATTCCCCAGAGGGGAGCGACATCGGACCGGATCTGCTCGCCGAGATCGAAGCCTTCGCGGTGGGCCATGATCGCAATGCCGTGATCGCCAAGGGTCCCCGAGACAATGATGACGTCGCCAGGGACGAGGCCGTTGTCCCGCACAATGGTCTTTGCGACACCGATACCGGCCGTATTGATCGCGATCCCGTCAAGCGCCCCTTTCTCGACGACCTTCGTATCTCCCGTGACAAGGCTGGCCCCGGCCTCCCCAAGTGCCTCGTCCATCGAACAGACGATCTTTTCGAGGTCTGCGACATCAAATCCCTCTTCGAGGATCATCCCGCACGAGAGAGCGACGGGGCGGCCGCCCATCATCGTAAGATCGTTTATCGTACCGCATACCGCAATCCGGCCGATATCCCCGCCCGGGAAAAAGATCGGGCGCACCACGTGGGAATCCGTAGTAAAGACAATATTGGTACCGTTAATGGGGATTACGGCCCCATCATCCAGCGATTCAAGGCCGATCCCACCGGCATTGTTGTGGGAAAATTTCGTGAGCGTCTGGAGCAGTTCACCCATCACTTCGCCCCCGGCGCCATGCATCATGTTGACTTTCATCGTTAGTCCGCCACCTCTATCTCAACATTGGTTACGACAATCTCCCGGCCCCGGACTACTTCCGGCAGCGCCCCGCATCGGGGACAGACATAGATCTCATTCCCTGAATATCCGCAGGGGCATTTCGTCTCGGGCTCCACTTCGGCGCAGGCAAGGACTGCCGTGGTAAAGAGCGGATCGTCCTCCTTTATGGTATCAAACAAAAAGATCACCTGCTCGGGGTTCACCATCGCCATTTTCCCCACATCGACGCTGATCTTTTTTACCCGCGTGGCCTGATGGTCAAGCGCTGCTTTTTTTGCGGTCGCATACAGATCGTAAGCGATGCTGTATTCGTGCATCACTCCTCCAGCGCGGCGTAGACCTGTTTAAAGATCTCCCGGGTCTCAAGTCCTTCCTCGCGGGAGAGACGCTGGATTGCAAAACCCACATGCACGAGTACGAACTCCCCAACCTTGACATCAACAAGATCGAGCCTGACTTCCTGTTTGAGATCGCCGTAGTCCACGACCCCGACATTCCCCTCCTTGATCTCCATGACTTCAGCAGGAACTGCAACGCACATCGATGGTTCACACCCGTATCCGGTTATACTATAGTAGGAGTTCCTCACTCATAAAAACAGTGATATGGTGCCGGCTTGCACAGATGTCCGGAATACAACAGTCCTGCACTAGTTTCTTGTCGCTTTCCTGTCGATCGTTGTCATGGCTCATCTGAGGGAACATCTTTGTGAGTCCTGTATTGCACAATCTTTTACCGGGCGCAACAGGATTGCCAACCCCGGGGAGACCCGGTGTTATGCACTATGAGAGGGGGAAAACAGGAAAATCAGAAATAAGACGCCGGGGAAGAGATTTGAACTCTTGAGGTGCGGGGCACCAGTGGCTTTCAAGGCCACCGCCTTACCGGACTAGACTACCCCGGCATGTGTTTTTACTCTTTTGGCCGCGTAATATAAAAAAGGCTTCTTTATCAGTACGGTTTCCCTGGGCTTGACAGGATGTAAAAAGACACCGTGAGCGGGATAAAAATCCGGCCGTAAGGATCAACGCCTGCGCAGATGAATGAAGAGCGCGGCAAGGCATACGGCGATCAGGCTGCCGGCCCCCAGCAACGGGGATTTTTGCGTCTCCGTCGAAGATACCGGGGACTGATTCCCCCCGAACGCCACAGGCACTGTCGGACTTACCTCAATCGAATCCGCGTTATCAGCGTAGAGTGTGACGACTGCGCTCAACGAATACTTGTAGGGATATACTTTGAAATACAGGGGAGTCTCCGCACCATTCACGACTACTACTTCGGGCGCGGATTCTCCCTGATCGTTAACCGTATGAAGGTCTCCATTCTCATCGGTGTATTCAACCACCCAGTCGACAGAGGTGGACGTGGAGACGGTGACCGGGCCGTTACCGGCAGGCTGGACAATAAAATAAGCGGGGGTATCCCGGGATGATTTTCCCTGGGCTGACATCAGGGTAGGTGTTGTTACCGGATTCTCTGTTGACGAAGTCTCTGTTGAGACAGTCTCATGTCCCCCGATGATACTGATCATTCTTGAACCAATGTATCCCTCCGCATCGGTAAAACTGACTTCGTAATCCCCGGTCTGGCTGATCGGGACTGCCACGTTAATTCCACCCAATGAATCAGTATTCACATACTGGGGACCGTAGATTACCGAGTTGTCCGGCCCGATCACCACAATCTGGACACCGGAGTTTGTATCAACGGTAATTTTTCCCGTAATAGACAGTTTATCCGAAAGGGTCTGCGTCATCTGGGAGGTCAGGATAATCTCATCAGAGCGATCGATGAGGTTCACCTGTCGCATGGTAATCGAGTCCCCCGTGCCTCCCGATGGTACTTCCACCTTGTACAACCCGACAGGGAGGAGTGTCGTGTCAAAAACCACGCGGAAGGTTTTATCAGACTGCACATAAGCAACGACACGCTTGATTTCGGTACTGGTGGTCACCTGCTGGTAGAGCACAACATCGATGGGGGTCCCGATACCAAACGTGGTCGTCCCGTTGACCACGAGAGGCTCTCCCACGGTCAGGGTATCCGGGGCATAAATATAGACCTGGTACGCCGATGCGCCGCTGATCAGGAAGAAAAAACCCAGTACCAGCAGGACGATCTTCTTCATCTATGTACAAGATTCTTTATCTGTTGACACATACAGACATGCGTGTTCATATTTCCTACCCTATAATCCGCGCCCGCGCAAAGGTTCTTTTCCTTTAAAGTTGTAGTACATCTATTATGCCCGATCTGAAACACCCTATTTGTGAGCATAAGAAAACTAACCAATCATTTAAGATGCAACGGATATATATCCGCACTGGATCGCGCACATATTCCCCGGTTGGATGGATGTGCCCAGACTGCGGGCAGATGCAAAGGGATTGAACCCTCCCGACGTATCAAAAGATTAACGCCAAGGGGTCTGGCATCGCGTTACTTTTATGGAATGGGTGAAAGTGTGGTAAATGGGGAAAATGTCAGTTTTGGGATTTAAGTCGGGTATAACCCTCATATGCGTCTCTTTTTGCGCCTTCTTTTAATAGTATTTCTAATTCCAACAAACAGCGCAATAAAAAATATTCCTAAACCAAAAAATGAGATTAATGAATTAGTACTCCACAATCCGACAAATATGAACAGCCCAATCGTTGAAAAAAACATTACTATCGAAGTTATTGGACTTATTGACGGGGAGATTAATACCTGACAGCAGACACACCTCCCACCATACCACGCAACCCCGATACCCTCTTTCTGGAATTGATGGTTCAAGAGATTATTACGGTGTCCGGGAGAACCCATCCACCCTTGCACAACATCGTTCGGGGTATAAGTGGTTAGATTTTCACCGCATTTTTGCCAGCCAATTCCTGCTTTGTGCAATCTTTTACCAACTGTCGATCCCCCCTTATACTTTTTATCCTCGTGATCTAGTTTCCCTATAGTGATAAGATATTCTGCCCATGCTTGGGCAACTTCACAGATATTTTCATCAAGTTCAAGCGGATTACGTTCCGCTTTGGCACGTTGAATATTGACCTCTTGGTGTATTATCTCCACACAGGTCTTATTTTTTGTAGGCGGGTAATCTTGTATATAGTGCCCAGAACAATGATGTTTTTCGAAAGGGATATGATCTCGGCAGAAACTATGTCCGCACCGGTGGCAGGTAAACGGGAGTTCATAGAGTATTTTTTCGCAATAGTGGCACCGGTGCATTATGCTTGAATCGTAAGTTTGGAATCAAATAGGTTATTGTACCAAGCATGTGGCAATTCTGCCTAGAATGTAAAATGATGCTGCCGGAGTGAGAGTTTATTTTTTTTTCGCGGTTGGAATATCCCCATTCATAAATTGTTTTAATTGTTTCAATAGTATTTTTTGTTCTTGTGATCCAGTCTTGGTTTTTTTCAGTAATTGTGTTATTCTGGCAATACCATCCTGTAGGTTTTCCCGTTCTGACTTATCCATAATATCCCGTCCCAAAATTCAATGATTGATTGATGCTATCCCAACAATACCTGATTAACCTTACTTTGAACGATGGAACATACCAGAGGCATTGAGATTTGCCACTGTAGCGCGTTTATGAGGCTTTCTTAAAAAGAGAAGGGTTCATCCTATACAAATTACAGTGGAAGTATAGTGATTTCCATTACTTTGTT